>DATKQA010000553.1:0-9483 GCA_035523835.1 Candidatus Sulfotelmatobacter sp. | reverse complement strand
CGCTGACCAGCCTGCGCAGCGCCGTCGAGACGGTGGAGCGCACTAACGAGCCGGAGAAGCGGCGCCGCCTGATGCAGATCATCGCCGAGGACGTGCAGCGGCTCGACCGGTTGATCAGCGATATCTCCGATGCCTCGCGGCTCGACGCGGAATTGTCCCGCGCCGAGTCCGAGCCGGTCGACCTGACCTTGCTGCTCAAGACCGTGGTCGATCTCTATACCGAGATGGCGGCCGCGGATGGCCCGCGCTTCGCCTTCGCACCCACCGCCGGCGCCGTCACCGTGCCGGGATTGGAGAGCCGGCTCGGCCAGGTGGTGCGCAACCTGCTCGACAATGCCGTCTCCTTCAGCCCGAAGGGCGGCCTGATCAGCGTCGCCGTCTGGCGCGAGGGCGGCGTCGCCCGCTTCACCGTCGAGGACGAGGGACCCGGCATGCCGGAGGAGAAGCTCGATGCCGTGTTCGACCGCTTCTACAGCGAACGGCCGCAGACCGAGCAATTCGGCAAGCATTCCGGCCTCGGTCTCTCCATCTCGCGGCAGATCGTCGAAGCTCATGGCGGGCATATCCGCGCCGAAAACCGCTACACGCCTGACGGGAAAATCCACGGCGCGCGCTTTATCGTCGAACTGCCGTGCGATTAAGCAGGAATTCCTGCCCCGCCCGGCCGTGCTGCAACTGCGAAGCCGGCATTGACTCGCCGCGGCGGCCAGAGCAGGCTCCTGCGCCATGACTTTGATACACGGCACCTGCGTGGAGCTCGACGGCGCAGCCGTGTTGCTTCGCGGCCCGTCCGGCAGCGGCAAGTCCGACGTGGCCTTGCGCCTCATCGAGGCCGGGGCGCGTCTGGTCGCCGACGATCAGGTGACGTTGCAGCCGCGCCATGGCGTGCTGGTCGCCGCGTCGCCGGCGGCGATCGCCGGCCGCATGGAAGTGCGCGGTCTCGGCATCGTCGCGGTGCGATACGTTGCCGAGGCGCGCCTCGTGCTGGTCGTCGATCTCGTTCCGCCCGCCGCGGTCGAGCGCCTGCCCGGGCCGGCGGAAGTCGTGCTCGCCGGCGTCGCCTTGCCGCTGCTGAAGCTGGCGCCGTTCGAGGCCTCTGCGGTCGCCAAGCTGCGGCTGGCGCTGCGCGAGCACGGCGCGCGCCTGAAAGCGGTCGGATGACGCTCGGCAAGACCCGGCTGTTGCTGGTCAGCGGGCTGTCGGGTGCCGGCAAGTCTTCGGCGCTGAAACTGCTGGAGGACATGGGTTACGAAGCGGTCGACAATCTGCCGCTGTCGCTCCTGCGCAATCTGGCGCCGGCCGAGGCCGGCGACGTCGCGGCGCCGGTGCGTGCCATCGCCGTCGGCATCGACACGCGCACCCGCGACTTCGATCCCGACAAGTTCGCCGCCGCGCTCTACGACTTCCGTGCCCGCGCCGACCTGGAAACGCATTTCCTGTTTCTCGATTGCGATGACGCGGTGCTGCTGCATCGCTACACGACGACCCGACGGCGCCATCCGCTGGCCGGCGACCGGCCGGTCGCCGATGGCATCAGCCACGAGCGTCAGCTCATGGCGAAGCTGAAGGACCGCGCCGACCTGATGGTCGATACTTCCGAGGTCGCGCTGCCGGAACTGCGCCGGCTGCTGGTCGAGCGCTGCTCGCTCGACGAAGTCGCCGGCCTCACCATCACCGTGACCTCCTTTTCCTACCGCCGCGGCCTGCCGCGCGAAGCGGACCTGGTGTTCGACGTGCGCTTTCTGCGCAATCCGCACTACGTCGAGAAGCTCAAGCCGCTGACCGGCGACCAGCCGGAGGTCGGCGCCTATATCGCCGGCGACGCGGCCTTCACGCCGTTTCTGCAGGGACTGTCGGAGATGCTGCTGACCTTGCTGCCGCAATACAGCCGCGAGGGCAAAAGTTATCTCACCATCGCCATCGGCTGCACCGGCGGTCGGCACCGCTCGGTCTTCGTGGCCGAGAAGGTGGCGCATCTGCTGCACGACGAGGGCTATCGCGTCAGCTTGCGGCACCGTGACAAGGACAGCGGCGCCGGGTAGTAATGGGCCGGGGGGCATAGGTTTAGACATGATCGGATTGGTTCTGGTGACGCATGGGCGGCTGGCGGAGGAATTCATCGCCGCGACCGAGCATGTGGTTGGCCCGCAGAAAGCCGTCCGCGCCATCTGCATCGGCCCCGACGACGACATGGAACGGCGGCGGCAGGATATCGTGAAGGCGGTGCGCGAGGTCGACAGCGGCCGCGGCGTCATCGTGCTTACCGACATGTTCGGCGGCACGCCGTCGAACCTCGCCATCTCGATCATGGAAAAGGGCAAGGTGGAAGTGATCGCCGGCGTCAACCTGCCGATGCTGATCAAGCTGGCGAGCGTCCGGGTCAAGGGCGAGCTGGGCCAAGCGGTCATGGCGGCGCAGGAATCCGGCCGCAAATACATCAACGTCGCCTCGCACCTCCTGGCCGGCGAGGGCAAATGAGCGAAGCGGACGGGTCGACGAGCGTCGTTCGTACCGTCCGCATCTGCAATCCGCGCGGGCTGCATGCCCGCGCCGCCGCCAAGTTCGTGAAATGCGCCGGCAGCTTCAGCGCGGACGTCACCGTTGCCCGCGAGGGCACCAGCGTCTCCGGTCTGTCCATCATGGGCTTGATGATGCTGGCGGCAGCCAACGGCAGCGAGATCGAGATCCGTGCCACCGGCGGCGATGCCGCGGCGGCAGCGGCGGCGCTCTGCAAGCTGGTGGAGGCGGGATTTGACGAAACCTGAGTGTCGGGCGCGTTAGGAACATTTTCAAATATAAAGAAATCTTTATATTTGCCCTTGAAGCTGCATTCCCGCGCTGTTACAACGCGCTCCCGTCCCGCCCCATCGGAGCCAGCCATGACCGCCACGCACGATTACAAGGTTGCCGACCTCAAGCTGGCCGACTGGGGGCGCAAGGAAATCAGCATCGCCGAGACCGAGATGCCCGGCCTGATGGCGCTCCGGGAGGAATTCGGCCGCGACAAGCCGCTCAAGGGCGCCCGCATCGTCGGCTGCCTGCACATGACCATCCAGACCGCGGTGCTGATCGAGACGCTGACCCATCTCGGCGCGGAGGTGCGCTGGTCCTCCTGCAACATCTTCTCCACCCAGGATCAGGCCGCCGCGGCCATCGCCGCCTCGGGCGTGCCGGTCTTCGCCTGGAAGGGCGAGAGCGAGGCGGAGTTCTGGTGGTGCATCGAGCAGACCATCAAGGGGCCGAATGGCTGGACGCCGAACATGATCCTCGACGACGGCGGCGACGTGACCAAGCTGCTGCACGAGAAATATCCCGCCATGATGCAGGACATCCGCGGCCTGTCGGAGGAGACCACCACCGGCGTGCACCGCCTCTACGAGATGGAGCGTGCCGGCAAGCTGATGGTGCCGGCGATCAACGTGAACGATTCCGTCACCAAATCGAAGTTCGACAATCTCTACGGCTGCCGCGAAAGCCTGGTGGATGGCATCAAGCGCGCCACCGACGTGATGATGGCCGGCAAGGTCGCCGTGGTCTGCGGCTATGGCGACGTCGGCAAGGGCTCGGCGGCGAGCCTGCGCAGCCAGGGTGCCCGCGTCATGGTCACCGAGATCGATCCGATCTGCGCGCTGCAGGCGGCGATGGAAGGCTATCAGGTGGTGACCATGGACGATGCCGCGCCGCTCGGTGACATCTTCGTCACCGCTACCGGCAATATCGACGTCATCACCCTCGATCACATGCGGCGCATGAAGCACCGCGCCATCGTCTGCAACATCGGCCATTTCGACAGCGAGATCCAGATCGCCAACCTGCGCAATTTCCCCTGGCACAACGTCAAGCCGCAGGTGGACGAGGTGGAATTTCCCGACGGCAAGCGGCTCATCGTGCTGGCGGAAGGCCGGCTGGTAAACCTCGGCTGCGCCACCGGCCATCCGAGCTTCGTCATGAGCGCCTCGTTCACCAACCAGGTGTTGGCGCAGATCGAGTTGTGGCGCAACCACAAGCAGTATCAGCGCAAGGTCTATACCCTGCCGAAGCACCTCGACGAGAAGGTGGCGGCGCTGCACCTGCCCAAGCTCGGCGTGAAGCTGACCAAGCTTTCCGACGCCCAGGCCGATTATCTCAGCGTCGCCAGGGCCGGCCCGTTCAAGCCTGAGCACTACCGCTATTGATTTGGCGGCGCAAAATCGTGACCGGGCATGTTGCGGCATCGGCAGGCGTCCCGTAAAGTAGCCTAAATTATAGGCTTGCAATGCAGTCCAAAGCCGCTCGGGGGGCGGTCTGCATCGTTGCCGGCACGGCATCGGCGCTGTTGCCGGGGCCGGTGTGGGCCGCTGATACAGCAAGCAACGTGACGTCCATAGCCGGCTGGGTCGCCGCCGTGCTGGTCGTCGTGCTGGCGGTGCTTTACTACGTCGAACATGCGGCGCGCCGCAAGGCGGAGGCGGCGCTGTTGCGCCAGACCGCTGAGGTGGCCCGTCTCAGCGGCCTGCTGGCGGCGGCGCCGGTCCGCTTCTGGTGCACCGCCGCCGACGGCAGCCAGCACGGCTCGGCGGATCTCGGCCGCTGGTTCGGGCTGGCGCGCAGCGTCACCAGCCTCGATGATCTCGCCGCCGCCTTCGACAAGGCGAACTATGGCCGATTGCGCGCCACCTTCGGCGATCCGCAGGCCGGCATCGTCGACCTGACCACGCTCGACAAGCGGGCCATCGCCGCGGAGGGCGCGCGCGGCGTCGGCGACCTCAGGGTCGTGTGGTTCAGCGACGTCACCGCGGCGCGGCGTGCCGCGGCGGAACTGCAGGAATCCGCCGCCGTCGTCGGCGAGGAATTCCGTCGCTTCTCCGCGCTGCTGGCCGGCACCGAACTGCCGTTCTGGCGGCGCGATCACCATCTGCACCTCGTCTGGTGCAACCGCGCCTATGCCGAGATGATGGAGGCGACGCCCGAGCGCGTCGCGGCGCAGGGCATCGAACTCGCCAGCGCGGCGCAGGCCGCCCAGGCGACCCGGCTCGCCGCCAAGGCGCGCGACAGCGGCGTGCGCGCTGCCGAGCTCCGGCACCTGGTGGTGGGCGGCGACCGCCGCACCTACCGGGTGGTGGAAATGCCGCTGCCGAACGGCAGCATGATCGGCTGGGCCGAGGATGCGACCGAACTCGAGCGCGTGCAGGGCGATCTGGTCCGCCACATCGATGCCCATGCCGAGGTGCTGCAGAATCTCGCCACCGCCATCGGCATCTTCGGCCCCGACACGCGGCTTCTGCTGTTCAACCGGGCCTTCGCGCGGCTGTGGCGGCTCGACGAGGCCTGGCTTGCCACGCAGCCGACCTTCGCCGAACTGCTGGAGCAGTTGCGCGACCATCGCCGCCTGCCGGAGCAGGCCGACTGGCAGGCCTACAAGAGGAGCCAGACCGGGCTGTTCACCGCGGTCATCGAGCCGCGCGAAGAGCTGATGCACCTGCCGGACGAGCGCACGCTCCGCGTCGTCATCACGCCGCATCCCTTCGGCGGGCTGCTCTTCACCTACGAGGACGTGACCGATCAGCTCGTGCTGGAGCGTGCCCGCAACACCTTGATCGCGGTGCAGCGCGCCACGCTCGACAATCTCTACGAAGGCGTCGCCGTGTTCGGCGGCGACGGCCGGCTTCGGCTGTGGAACCAGGCCTTCGTCAATATCTGGCAGGTCGGCGCCGAGATGCTGGCCGACGAGCCGCATATCGCCGACGTGGTGGAGGCGATGCGCGGCCTCCTGGAAGACAACAGCGACTGGACCCTGAGCAAGCGGCGCATGATCGCGCCCTTCACCGAGCGCGACGCGCAGAACGGCCGCATCGAACGGCCCGACGGCAGTGTCGTCGATTATGCCAGCGTGCCCCTGCCGGACGGCGCCGTGCTCTTCACCTACCTCGACGTGACCGATTCGATCCGCATCGAGCGCGCGCTGCGCGACCGCAACGAAGCGCTGCAGGCGGCCGACCAGTTGAAGTCGGAATTCATCGCCAACGTTTCCTATGAACTGCGCACGCCGCTCAACACCATCATCGGCTTCGCCGAGATCATCGCCAACCAGTACTTCGGGCCGCTGAACCAGCGCCAGCTCGAATATGGCGAAGGCATCCTCGACAGCTCGCACCAGCTCCTGTTCCTGGTGAACGACATTCTCGACCTCGCCACCATCGAGGCCGGCCACATGGTGCTGGAGCGCGAATCCTTCGACCTGCACGCCACCTTCGTCGCCATCCTCGGCCTGACGCGCGAGCGCGCGCGGCGGCAGAACCTCACCATCGAGCTCGAATGCGCGCCCGACATCGGCTGGATCGAGGCCGACGAGCGGCGCATCAAGCAGGTGCTGTTCAACCTGATGAGCAACGCGATGAAGTTCACCCCGCCGGGCGGCACCATCGCGCTCGGCGCGCGCCGCGGCGACGGCGAGGTGGTGCTGTGGGTGACCGATACCGGCATCGGTATTCCCGAGAACGAGCAGCAGCGCATCTTCCAGCGCTTCTACAAGAGCCGCGCCGGCGGCCGCCATCCCGGGGCCGGCCTCGGCCTGTCTCTGGTGCGGAGTTTCATCGAGTTGCACGGCGGCCGGGTCGAGCTGCGTTCGGTACCCGACCAGGGTACGTCGGTCACCTGCATCCTGCCGCTGGTCTCGGCCGCGCGGACGGAAACCCTGCTCGGCACCGCGGCCGCCGTCACCGGTATCTGAGAGCGGCGGCGGCGCTCAGCCGCCCGGCAGTCCCTTCGAGGTCGAATATTCGAAATGCAGCGCCTTGCCCGGATGCACCAGGGGGTGCATGGCATGGGCGGCCATGGCCGCTTCGCTGAAGCCGGCCAGGATCAGCTTCAGCTTGCCGGGATAGGTAACGATATCGCCGACGGCGAAGATGCCGGGGCTCGAGGTCTGGCAGGTGGCGGGATCGACGGCGATCAGATTGCGCTCGAGATCAAGGCCCCAGTTCGCGATCGGCCCGAGCGTCATGGCAAGACCGTAGAACGCCAGCAGCACGTCGGCCGGCAGGCGGCGCGTGCCGCCGTCGAGCGAGCTCACCACCACCGCCGACACTTGCCCGTCCTTGCCCTCCAGCGCCTGCAACTGGTAGGGCACCACCAGTTCGATCCGCCCGGCCGCGGCCAGCTCGTTCAGACGGCGCTCGCTCTCCGGCGCGGCGCGGAATTGCGGTCGGCGATGCACCACCATGACCGCGGCGGCGACCGCGCTGAGCGACAGCGCCCAATCGACCGCCGAATCGCCGCCGCCGGCGATGACGACGCGCTTGCCGCGGAAGTCCTCGCGCCGGCGCACCAGATAGAAGACGCTCCTGCCTTCGAATTCCTCCAGCCGTGCGAGCGGCGGGCGATTCGGACCGAAGGCGCCGCAGCCGGCGGCGATCAGCACCGCCTTGGCCGCGATCGTGGTGCCGGTCGACGTGGTAAGCGCGAAACCCTTGTCATTGCGCGCGAGCGTCGTGACCTGCTGGCCGAGCAGATAGTGCGGCTTGAAGGGCGCCGCCTGCTCCGCGAGCCGCGCCACCAGTTCCTGCGCCTCGATGCGGGGATGGCCGGGGATATCGTAGATCGGCTTTTCCGGATAAAGCGCGCTGCATTGGCCGCCGGCCATGTCGAGCGCGTCGACGACGCAGCAGCGCATGTCCAGCATGCCGGCCTCGAAGACGGCGAACAGCCCGACCGGCCCGGCGCCGATGACGGCGATGTCGGTCGCAAGCGATTCGGCGGTCATGCGGGCTCCAGCGCGGCGGCGATGCCCGGTAACATGGCGGAGCCGCCGGCCAAGTCAACCGGCGCGGCCCTCAAGCGGTCGTGGTCAGGCCGGTCGGCGGGCCGTCGATCGCCGTCCAGCCGGCGTCGATCAGGAGCGTGCTGCCGCTGATGTAGCTCGCTGCGTCGGAGGCGAGAAAGGCGACCGCGCTCGCCACTTCCGACGGCTGGCCCCAGCGGCCGATCACGGTGTGCCGGGCGTAGGTCTGGTGGATATCCGGCCGCGCCGTGAGCGGCGCGGTCAGCGGCGTCTCGATGATGCTTGGCGCGATGGCATTGACGCGCACGCCATGGCCGCCGACCTCGGCGGCGAAACCCTTGACCAGGAGCGAGATCGCCGCCTTGGTGGCGCCGTAGACCGCGCGGCCCGGCTCGATCGTGGTGGCCCGGATCGAGGAGGAGGCGATGATGCTGCCGCCCTGCTGCGCCACCATCACCCGGCCGACCTGCTGGAAGAAATGGAAGGTGCCCTTGAGATTCAGCGTCACGATGCGGTCGAACTCGGCCTCGTCGTAATCGAGGATCAACTTGCGGATGTTGATGCCGGGCGTGGTCACGGCGATGTCGATCCGGCCGAGGCTCGTCTTGGCCCGGGCCACCAGCGCGGCGATGTCGCTGCCCTTGGCGGCATCGGCCCGCGAGGCTTCCGCCACGCCGCCGTTCTCGCGAATGGCCGTCGCCGTCGCCTTCGCCTTGTCGCCATCAAGATCGGCGCAATGCACCGCGGCGCCGAGCGCGCCGAGCGCCTCGGCGGAAGCCTTGCCGATGCCGGACGCGGCCCCCAGCACCAGCGCCTTGCGGCCGGTCAGGTCGAAACGCTTGCGATAGTCGGTCATGGCTGCTCCTGCGGAAAGGCGGCTGCATTGACGCCGCCCGTCGTGCGATGGAATAGTAGCCCTCATGTCATACGATGACCAGACAACCGGCGCTTCGCCCCATGCAGCATAGCTGCGCCCGCTGCGGCCGGCGCAGAGCCGGAGCGGCGAGCTGGCCGACCGCCTGGCCGGCGAGATCACCGCCGGCCGCCTGAAGCCCGGCGTGCGGCTTGCGACCGAGCAGGAGATGATGGCCGCCTTCGGCGTCAGCCGCACGGTGGTGCGCGAGGCGGTGGCGGCGCTGCGTGCCGAAGGCCTGGTGGAAACGCGCCAGGGGGTCGGCGCCTTCGTCAACCGCGACCTGCGCCGGCGGCCCTATCGCCTCGGCACCGGCGAGGCGCGTTCGATCGCCGAGGTGCTCGACGTGATGGAGCTCCGCACCGGCGTCGAGGTGGAGGCGGCCGGCATGGCGGCCGAGCGGATCACCGCCGTCGGCCGGCAGCAGATCGAGCGCGCGCTGCACGCGCTGGACGCGGCGCTGCGGCGCGGCGAGGCGGCGGTGGAAGAGGATTTCGCCTTTCACTTGGCGATCGCCCGCGCCGCGCGCAATCCGCAATTCGCCCGCTTCCTGGAATTTCTCGGCCATTTCCTCATTCCGCGCCAGAGCATCCGCATCGGCCTGCAGCGGAAAGGGCCGCTCAAGAGCTATCTCGAGCGCATCCAGGTCGAGCACCGCCGCATCTTCGAGGCGATCCGCGGCGGCGACGCGGCCGCGGCGCGGCGCGCAATGCGCCAGCATCTCATGCGCAGCCGCCGGCGCTATCAGGCCTTCGCGCCGCCCGATGCCGAACAATAGCGCCGTGCTGGATTCCGAATTGCATGCGGCGGG
>DATKQA010000552.1:0-3775 GCA_035523835.1 Candidatus Sulfotelmatobacter sp. | reverse complement strand
TGCGCGACAGCGGCCATTCGGCGCCGCTGCCGTCGACCAGCACCCGGCAGAAGACGCGCGCGCCGGGAGCCGCCGCGGCGAGCTTGCCGAGCTCCTCCTCGGCATCGAAGGCAAAGAGCCGCACGCCCTTGTCGAAGGCATAGGCGATGTCGGCCTGCTTCTTGATGGTATTGCCGAACGACAGCCGCGCCGGGTCGATGCCGAGCGACAGGCAGAGATCGACCTCGCCGCGGCTTGCCACGTCGAAACAGGCGCCGCGGCGGGCCAGCAGGCGGAGAATCTTCGGTGCCGGATTGGCCTTGATGGCGTAGTAGACCTGCGCCGGCTCCAGGGCGCGGGCGAGCGTCAGGTAGTTCTGCTCGACGATGTCGAGATCGACCACGACGCAGGGGGTCGCTGGCTGCACCTTGTCCAGGAAGGCGGCGATCCTCGGGGTGATGTCGCCGCGCGGCACCTCCTGCTTGACCACGCGCAGCCGCGGCACGGCGCGGGCGCGCTGCGGCGTGCGCGGCTTGGCCTCGGGAGCCGGCAGCGGGCTGGCGACCGGCAGCACGACGGCGGCAGCACCGGCGACAGTGTCGGTGACGGCGGCTTCCGGTTTTTCGGCAGAACGGCGACGGGTGGCCGTGCCACCCCGATGGATTGCGAACATCGATTGCTCCCTCTCGGAATCGGCCGGAGGCCGAAAGTGCCAAAAGAGACGCGACCGTCGTTACATAACCACAAAGGGCCAGCGGCACGTGCGTATGCGTCAGAGCGCTCGATATAATGCTTTCGCCGGAGCACGCAAGCGATTTTTTGCCACCGAGCCATTTTTTTCGCTTTGGCGGCCTGATCTTACGTCGATGGGCGCTGCCGGCGCTGGAGCCTCGGCGCCCGGGCCCTGCCGAACCCTGCCTTCGCCTTGAAAAGAAAAGCCCCGCCGCGAAGGCGGGGCCAGTTGCGTATCGGTAGGCGTACAACGTGGTGCGGTCCGCACGATAGCAGCGGCGCTTTACGATGGTATGACAGCCTGCCGCGGGCGGCCTCGGCCTGCCGCCGGGCGGCGGCGGTCCGTTCAGGCCAGCAAGGTGGCTTCGTCGACCTCGTCGATCTGCTCCGGCAGCAGAAACTTCTCGGCGTAGCGGCGGTAGACGCCGGAGGTGACGAACAGGCGGAAGATATCGGGGTCGATATGCTGGCTGTCGCGCATGGCCAGCATGATGCGCATCGATTCGGACAAGGACTTCGGCTTCTTGTAGGGCCGGTCGGCCGCGGTCAGAGCCTCGAAGATGTCCGCCACGCCCATCATGCGGGCGGGGAGCGACATCTCGTGGCGCTTCAGCCGCTTGGGATAGCCGGTGCCGTCCATCTTCTCGTGATGGCCGCCGGCGAGCTCCGGCACGTTGCGCATGTGGCTCGGGAAGGGTAGCTGCTCCAGCATCTGGATGGTCAGCACGATGTGATCGTTGATGATCTTGCGTTCGGCGTCGTTCAGCGTGCCGCGCCGGATCGACAGGTTCATCAGTTCCTCTTCGCTGAGCAGCGGCCGTTCGGTCCCCTCGAGCGTCCAGCGCCGCTTGGCGATGGCGGCAAGCTCGGCGATGGCGGCATCCGACATGAATTCGCCGCCGATATTGCCGTGCGCGATCGCCTGGACATCGGCGCTGAGCTGCGCCAGCGCCCGGTCGCGCTCGGCGGCGGCGATCGCGGGATCCTTGCCGGCGGCGACGCCTTCGAGATAGGCGATGACGATATCGCGGCGGATGACCTCGGCGCGCACGCGCACCTCCTCGATCCGGTCGTAGATCTTCTCGAGCTTGGTCGCCTTGTCCATCACATGGGTCGGCGTCGTCACCTTGCCGACGTCGTGCAGCCCGCCGGCGACCCGCAGCTCGTACCACTGGTCGTCGGTCAGGTTGAAATCGGCGAAGGGACCGTCGGCCGCCTGGCAGGCAGCCTCCGCCAGCATCTCCGTCAGCACCGGCACGCGCTGGCAATGCCCGCCGGTATAGGCGGACTTGGCGTCGATGGCGCCGGCCATCAGGTTGATGAAGGCGTCGAACAGATTGCGCTGCTCGTCGATCAGCCGCTGGTTGTCCAGCGCCACGGCGGCCTGGCTGCTGAGCGCCTCGATCAGCGGCACGACGCTGTCGGCGAAGGGGATCACCTTGCCGCTGGCAGGTTCAATGGCGTTGAGAAGCTGGAGCACGCCGATCACCGCCTGCTGGCGGTTCTTCAGCGGCACGGTGAGAAAGCTCTTCGAGCGATAGCCGGTGCCTTCGTCGAAATTGCGCGTTCCGGAAAAATCGAAATCGGCCGCGGTATAGGCGTCGTCGATCTTGCTGGTGGCACCCGACAGCGCCACATGAGTCGCGACATGGCTGTGGTTGGGCACCTTTCCAGCCTGGTCCTTGAACATGACGAGCGAGGGAAAGGGAACCTGCTGCCCCGTGGTGCCGCCCATGGCGATGCCGAGGCTCTGGTTACGGATGATCTCGAAGCGGAGCCTGTCGTCGTCGGTGCGCAAGTAAAGCGTGCCGCCGTCGGCATTCGACAATTCCATGGCGCCGACCATGATACGTTCGAGCAGCCGGTCGTGGTTGCGCTCGGCGGACAAGGCGATGCCGAGCTCGACCAGCCGCTTCAGCGCGTCGGCCTGGTCGCTCTCGCCGAGCGGCAGAGCGAGGGGCGATACTTTTTCGCCGATTCCCATCTCTTGGAACATCCCCGAAGCTCTCGGCTGCGCCGGTTAAGGTTAACAGCCGATGCGGATTCGCTTTAGGCCGGCGAGTCTAGCATGAATGGCCAAGGCGCTGGAGTCTCGGCCGCGGTCAATGTGACGAGAAACGCGGAAATTCAAGCCTCGGCCGGCGGTGGCGAATTTCCTGCTGCCGCTTCGGCAATCGTCGCGCCGGCCGCGACTCGGGGCCGGTCGGCGGCGTCAGGCGGGGACCGGTGCCGCGTGGCGCGCCGGCTGCCGCCGGACAGCCTTGTCGACGACGGCGGCAAGGTCGCCGTCGGTCGCCGTGCCCTTGGCGATCACCTGCTTGGCCCGCCCGGCGAGCCGCTCCTGTTCGGCAACGGTCAGTTGTTTCGCCGTCAGCACGACAACGGGAATGTCGTGCCATTGGTCGACGCTACGAAAATCGTCGAGAAACTCGAACCCGTCCATCTCCGGCATCATCAGGTCGAGCAGCACCAGGGCCGGCGGCGCGTTTCGCCCGAGCCAGCGCAGCGCATCGCGGCCGTTGACCGCTTCGGCCACGCCGTGACCCAGCTTCTCCAGGGCGCGCCGGGTAATCGCGCGCATGGCGGCATCGTCGTCGACCACCAGGACGGAGCCTTCGCGATGCAGCAGGAGACGGAGCATGGCGGCCAGGTGATGGCGATCGACCGGCTTGGTCATGAATTCGGCGGCGCCGAGCGAAAGGCCGATGCTGCGATCGGCGAGAATGGTCACCATGATGACGGGGATGACGCAGAGATCGGGGTCGGACTTCAGGTTGGTCAGAACCGTCCAGCCGTCCATGTGCGGCATCATGACGTCGAGGATGACGGCATCCGGGCGCATTTGCCGCGCCAGCGCCAGCGCCTGGCCGCCGTCGCGGGCATGGACGAGGCGATAGCCCTCGCGGCCAAGAGCGGCAGTGAGCAGGTCGTGCGCAGTGGGATCGTCGTCGACGACGAGAACGGTGACCTCGCCGTCGGCCTCGCCGGTCACCAGCGGCACCTCGGCATGCGACGGTGCGGCCGGCAAGATCGATCCGTCCGGAAGCGTGATGGTGAACGTGGA
>DATKQA010000551.1:0-3152 GCA_035523835.1 Candidatus Sulfotelmatobacter sp. | reverse complement strand
CCACGATCCGGGCGCTCCGTCGTCGCCATGCGATGCGCTCGCAGGTGATCCTGCGGTGCTGGCAGTTCCTGGTGCTGCTGGCCGTGCTCGGGCTATGGCAATTGGTGGTCTCGCTGCGCCTGGTCGACCCGATCATCGCGAAGTCGCCCGGGCAGGTATTCGCCTTCCTGCGCCAGTCGTCGGCATCCGGCGAATTGTGGCGCAACACCGCGGCCACGATGGAGGCGGTGTGCATCGCATTCGGCTTGGCCTCGGTCGTCGGCGTGACGCTCGGCATCACGCTCGGCCTGCTGCGCGGCGTCGAGCGGGTGCTGACGCCCTTCTTCGATGCCGCTAACGCCATGCCGCGGATCGCCCTGGCCCCGGTGTTCATCGTGTGGCTGGGCATCGGCACCGAGGCCAAGGTCGCGCTGGCATTCAGCATCGTGGTTTTCGTCGTGGTGTCGGCGGCGCAGGCCGGCGTGCGCAGCGCCGACCCGGAAGTTCTCCGGATGTCGGCCGTGTTCGGCATCACCAAGCCGCAGTTGTTCTACAAGGTCCTGCTCCCGGTCTCCGTCCCGGCGATCTTCGCCGGGCTGCGGCTCGGCCTGGTATACGCACTGCTGGGTGTCGTCGGATCGGAGATCATCGCCTCGCAAGAGGGCCTGGGACAACTGATCTCGCTCTATTCGGGCGAGTTCAAATTGGACGCCGTGTACGGCATCCTCATCGTGCTCGCGGTCATCGCCAGCATCCTGAACATGATCACGGCGGCGGCGGAGCGCTGGCTGCTGCGCTGGCGGCCGACCGATCCGTGAGCGGTCGAAGGACGGAGATTCGCGGATGAACGAGCAATCTGCAGCGGCCGTCGCGGCGGCGCCATGCCGCGCCGAAGAGCCGGCCGTCGCGCTGAACCGGCTTTCGGTGACTTTCACGCAGCCCGACGGTGGGGAACACGAGGTGCTGCGCGAGCTTTGCCTGGAGGTGCCGCGCGGGCAGTTCATCGCCCTGGTGGGCCGCTCCGGCGGCGGCAAGACCACGATCCTCAACGTGCTGACCGGGCTGGTGGCGCCGACATCGGGCGAGGTCGCCGTTCTCGGTGTGCGCCCGACCGAAGCCCGCTCCCGCATCGGCTTCGTTCCGGCGCGCGATGCCCTGCTGCCCTGGCGGACCGCGTTGCGCAATGTCGAGTACAGCCTGGAGCTGCGCGGCATCGCCCGCCAGGAACGCAAGCGCAGCGCCCGCCACTATCTATCGCTGGTCGGTCTCGAGGATGCCAGCCATCGATGGCCCTGGCAGCTCTCGCAAGGAATGCGCCAGCGCGTCGCGCTGGTCCGCGCCTGGGCCGTCGAACCCCAGTTGCTGCTGATGGACGAGCCGTTTGCCGCGTTGGATGCCGACACGCGTCAAAGCGTTCGCGCGAAGTTCCAGGCCCTGCTCCAGGGCGGCCCGCCGCGCACCGTGGTGTTCGTCACCCATGATCTCGACGAGGCCGTGCTGATGGCCGATCGCGTGACCGTGCTCAGCGGCGGCCGGATCACCGCCGATACGCTGGTGCCGCCGCGCAGCGCCCAGGATGCGGCCGCGGATGAACTGACCGGCGCCCACCGGGCGTTGCTGCGCAAATTGCGCGATGCACTGCGCGAGGACGAACGCGCTTAGCCGGCGGTTGAAAAGTCTCCGCGCGGCGCCCCCGGAAACCTCGTCATGCCGGCGCGCCCGGCATGCCCGTCTGGCATAGGCATGACGCTGACAAGGAGACAGCCGCCGCTTTTCCCGTCGCCTCCAACGCACTCTCGCCGTCACCCCGGCGCAAAGCCGGGGTCCAGGGCCGGAGCTTTTCTGGATACCCGCCGGCCGCTAGCGCCGTGTCGAGCCGAGCAGGCTGGAACCGCCGAGCGAACGCGGATCGCGCCGGGGCCAGCGGCCCTGTTCGACCTGCGCCAGGAAGTTCTCCAGCATCAGGTTGAAGGCCTCGGGCTCCTCGAGATTGATGGCATGGCCGGTATTGGGGGCGATCCAGAGGCCTGCGGTGGCGATGCAGCGCTTGAGATGGAGCGTGGCCTCGAGGCAGGGATCGTCCTCGTCGCCGACCACCAGGAGCGTCGGCACCTTGAGCCGGCGCAAGGCGGCCGTCATGTCGTAGAGCGACGGCCGGCGCGCCTGGTAGCCGCGCAGGGTCATGGCCGAGCCCTGGGCGGAATGATCGGCGAGATGACGGCTGAATTCGGCCCAGCCGCGCGGGTCCTTGTTCTTCAACTGAATCCGCGTCGGCCCGGCGGCGATCGCCGCGGCATGTTTGGCCATGCCGTTCCGCAGCAGTGCATCCGCCGCCGCCAGCGCGTCGCGCTGGAACTGCCGGCGCGCGGTCTTCGGCGCGCCCGAGCCGCAGCCGGCGATGGTGAGCGAGCTGGCCATGGCGGGATGCCGCAGCCCGAAGTGGAGTGCGGCGAAGGCGCCCATGCTGAGGCCGACCACATGCGCCCGCTTGATGCCGACCTGGCGCATGACGCGGCCGACGTCTTCCGCCTGCTCGGCCTGGGCATAGTCGCCGAGCCGCTTCGGCACGTCCGACGGCGGATAGCCGCGCGCGTTATAGGTGATGCAGCGATAGCGTCGGGAGAAATGCCGAACCTGCAGCTCCCAGCTTCGATGGTCGCCGCCGAATTCATGCACAAAGACGATCGGATCGCCCCGGCCGGTGACTTCGTAGTAGAGCTTGACCCCCTTGGCCATGGCGAACGGCATGGCGATCCTCCCCGCATTCTTGTTGCCGCCGCGATGCTACGCCGACCGGCGGGAGGGGCGGAAGCCGGAAACGGCCTCGGTGCGACGGCGGCCTCTGACGCGCCGCGGCTATTTTGCTAGACTCCGCCGCCGGAGGCTGCACGGCATGCGCATCGGGGTGGATCTCGGCGGCACCAAGATCGAGGCGCTGGCGCTGGCCGACGACGGGCGCGAGCTGCTGCGCCGCCGCGTCGCGACGCCGGCGCGCGACTACCCGGCCACGGTGCGCGCCGTCGCCGACCTGGTGCTGGGACTGGAACAGGCGCTGGGCGGGCGCGGCAGCGTCGGCATCGGCACGCCCGGCGCCATCTCGCCGGCCACCGGGCTGATCAAGAACGCCAATTCCACCTGCCTGATCGGCCAGCCGTTCGACCGCGATATCGCCG
>DATKQA010000550.1:0-2168 GCA_035523835.1 Candidatus Sulfotelmatobacter sp. | reverse complement strand
AGGCCGCGCTTGTTGCGGTTGTTGAAGATGAACAGCGGCGAGTCCGTGCCTTCCACTCCGGCCCAGGCGCGGAACGGATCGGGATAGCTCGCCGCCTCCACCTTCAGGACCTCGGCGCCGAGATCGGCCAGCAGTGCCGTGGTGCCGGCGCCGGCGGTGATGATGCCGAGATCGATGACGCGGATGCCGGCGAGCGGCAGACCGCCCGCGCCGTTCGGCCGTGGCACCGCCGGGACCTTCGCCTGGCCCTCGGCGAGGACGACCCGGCAAGGCGTCAGCGGCACGTTGATCTGCCGCGCGCCATGCTCGATCGTCGCCAACGTGCCGCGATGCGCCAGCAAGGGATCGGCGAGCTGGTCCGTCGGCGTCAGCACCGGGCCGCCGGGAATGCCGCGCGCGCGGAACAGCGCGAACAGCTCGGCCTTGGTCCGCCGCCGCATCCAGTCGGTGACGATGGCACGCAGCTCGACCCGGTTCTGCCGGCGGCCTTTGAAGGTGGCGAAGCGCGGCTCCCGCAGGCGCGCCTCGCCGACCATGTCGCAGAACGCCGGCCAGTCGCGCTCCATATAGACCAGCGCGAAATGTCCGTCGGCGCAGGGCAGCACCGGCCATTCCGCCGTCTCGCCCTCGCGCGTGGTGCGCGATCCCATCGCGGCGGAGGCACCGGCCTTCCAGTTCACCCAGCAGAGGCTGCTCAGCGCATCGACCTCGGCCTGCTCGCCGACACCCTGCAAAACCTTGCCAGCGAGCAGGGCCGTGGCGGCCGCGAAGGCGGCATAGCCGGTCGTAAACGCCGCCTGGTGCCCGCCGAGCGCGACCGGCGACCCCCGGGGATCGCCGAACAGATCGGCGATGCCCGAGAGCGCCTGCAGCGCCAGCTCGCTGACCGGCGCCGCATCCATGCCGGCCGCGACGGGGAAGGCGGAAAGGCGCACCACGCCGGCGCCCGCGGCACGCGCCGCCGTGGCCGCCGAACCGGCGAAGACGATGTCGGCAGGCAAGGCGGCGTCGATTGCCGGAGCGGTCGCCTTCCCGCGCGTGAGGAAGCGGTGCAGCACGCCGGCACCTTGGACCAATTCTTCTTCGGCATGGCTCTTCAACGGGCGGATCGGATCGGGATCGGGCAGCACGCGCACGACCTCGGCACCGAGATCGGCGGCGATGCGGCCGGCAAAGGCCGCTGTCAGGTGCAGGACCGGCGATGCCTCCGACGGCACCGCCTCGACGAACCGGCGCCCGCGCAGCAGCGGCAGCATCCGCATCGCGTCAGGCTCGCCGCATCAGGCGACGACACCCGCCTGGCGCAGCCGCGCGATGGCGGCGGCGTCGAAGCCGTGCTCGCCCAGGATCTCGTCGCTGTGCTCGCCCACATCGGGCGCCGGCCCGGCCGATACCTTCTCCTCGCCGACCAGCCAGAACGGGCTGCTGATGGTCAGCTTGCTGCCCCCGGCGCTCTCCATCGGCACATAGACGCCGCTCGCGACCATCTGGGGATCTGCCGCGGCATCCAGCGTGCGCGCCACCGGCGCCACGGCAAAGCCCTCCCTCTCGAGCACCATGCGCCATGCCGCCGCGTCGCGCTGGATGAAGGTCTGGTCGAGCTCGCGGATGAGCGCCTGGGCGTTCTTCAGTCGCGCCTCGCGCGTGGCGAAGCGCGCGTCGCCGGCGAGCTCCGGCCGGCCGATCAGCTCGGCGAAACGGGCATAGCCCTTGGCCTCCTGCGCCAGGCTGATGCCGAGAATGAACCAGCGGCCGTCCTTGCAGCGATAATGATTGGAGAGCGGATTGCCGGCCTGCTCGCGCGGCGGCCGGTCCTTGACCGTGGCCCCGCTGAGCGCCGCCTGCAGGAAGCAGCCGTTCGACCAGGCGCCGTTGGCCAGCAGCGAGGAGCCGACGCAGCCGCCCTTGCCGGTGCGCTCGCGGCGGTAGAGCGCCGTCGCCACCGCGGCGAAGAGCGCGACCGCCGCCATATGATCGCCCATGCCCGGCATGGAGCGGCCGGGCGCCACCTCGGTGCCGTTCCGCACCTGGTCCATCAGACCCGACCGCGCCCACCAGACCGTGGAATCGAAGCCCGGCTTGTGCATCTCCTCGCCGGTCTCGCCATAGCCGGTGAAGGAGGCATAGATCAGCCGCTCGTTCAGCGTCGCAAGCTGCTCATAGCCGAT
>DATKQA010000549.1:0-11777 GCA_035523835.1 Candidatus Sulfotelmatobacter sp. | reverse complement strand
TCTCGGCGAAGCTTTCCCAGGGGTTGGCCAGGCACTGCTTCAGGCCGAGCGAGATGCGGCGCTTGTTCGGATCGACCTCCAGCACCATCACCTCGACCTCCTGGCTGGTCGAGACGATCTTGCCCGGGTGCACGTTCTTCTTGGTCCAGCTCATCTCCGAGACATGCACCAGGCCCTCGACCCCCGGCTCCAGCTCGACGAAGGCGCCGTAGTCGGTGATGTTGGTGACGCGGCCGGTGAATTTCACCCCGACCGGATACTTGGAATCGACGCCGTCCCAGGGGTCGGCCTCGAGCTGCTTCATGCCGAGCGAGATGCGCTGGGTCTCCGGGTTGAGGCGGATCACCTGCACCTTCACCGTCTGGCCGATATTGAGCACCTCCGATGGATGGTTGACGCGGCGCCAGGCGATGTCGGTGACATGCAGCAGGCCGTCGACGCCGCCGAGATCGACGAAGGCGCCGTAGTCGGTGATGTTCTTGACCACGCCGTCGAGGATCTGGCCCTCCTTCAGGTTGGCGACCAGCTCGCTGCGCGCCTCGGCGCGGCTCTCCTCCATGACGGCACGGCGCGACACCACGATATTGCCGCGGCGGCGGTCCATCTTCAGGATCTGGAACGGCTGCGGCATGCCCATCAGCGGGCCGATGTCGCGCACCGGCCGCACGTCGACCTGGCTGCCGGGCAGGAAGGCCACGGCGCCCGACAGGTCGACGGTGAAGCCGCCCTTGACCCGGCCGAAGATGATGCCGTCGACGCGCTGGTTGCCGTTGAAGGCCTGTTCCAGCTTCTCCCAGGCTTCCTCGCGGCGCGCCTTGTCGCGCGACAGCACGGCCTCGCCCTGGGCATTTTCCATGCGCTCGAGGAATACTTCGACGGTATCGCCGACCTTGAGTTCGCCCGGCCGGCCCTGCTGGCCGAATTCCTTGAGTGCGACGCGGCCTTCCGACTTCAGGCCGACGTCGATGGTGGCGAAGTCGTTTTCGATGGCGATGATGATGCCCTTGATGACCGAGCCTTCCGGGGTGCCGTTGGCGCCGTAGGCCTCATCGAGCAGGGCGGCAAAATTCTCTTCGACCGGCGCCTGCTTGGCGCCGCTGGCAGCTTTAGCCATGGAGTTCCTTCTTTCTCGACCCTAGCAGGCCTGCCGGTTGGCTCCGGTGGGTCATCAGGCCACGATCCCCGCGCCCCAAGGGCTCGCGCTATGCGGAGAAACACTGCACCAGGGTCCCGGCGCCTCGGGACAGGGTTAATAGCGCCGCAGCACACCCTCGATCAAGGCCTGCGCCGCCGCGAAGGCACCGTCTATAGCCAAATCCGAGGTATCGAGCAAGTGGGCATCGGCGGCCGGCTTGAGCGGCGCTGCGGCCCTGCCGGCATCGCGGGCGTCGCGCGCCTCAAGGTCGGCCAGCACCTGCTCGTAGGTTTCCCGGCCGCCGCGGGCGCGGATTTCCTCGTAGCGCCGGCGGGCGCGCACCGCGGCATTGGCGGTGACGTAGAGCTTTACCGTGGCGTCGGGGCAGACCACGGTGCCGATGTCGCGGCCGTCGAGCACGGCGCCCGGCGGGGTATGCGCGAAGCGGCGCTGGTAGTCGAGCAGCGCGGCGCGGACCTCGGGGATGGCGGCGACCACCGACGAGCCGGCCGCCGTCGCCTCGTCGCGCAGCGCCGGGTCGCTCAGATCGGCCGGCGTCAGCGCGCCGGCGGCGGCCGTCGCGGCGGCGACGTCGGCAAGCGCGGCGCCGGCACGCAGCAGCTTCAGCGCCACGGCGCGATAGAGCGAACCGGAATCGAGGTAGGCGAGGCCGTAGTGTGCAGCCAGCCGCCGCGCCAGGGTGCCCTTGCCGGCCGCGACCGGCCCGTCGACGGCGATGATCAAGCCGGCGCCGCTGCGATGCAGGCGCCGAGGCCGTTCATCAGGCCGACGAAACCCGGGAAGCTGGTGTCGATCATGCGCCCGTCGTCGATGCCGACCGGCGCCGCTGCGGCTAGACCCAGCATCAGGAAGGACATGGCGATGCGATGGTCCATGTGGGTGGCGATGCGGTTGCCGCCGGCTGGCGCCGCGCCGCCGCTGCCATGCACGACCAGGCCGTCGGGCAGTTCCTCGACGGCGATGCCGGCCGCGGCCAGCCCTGCGGCCATGGCGCCGATGCGGTCGCTCTCCTTGACGCGAAGCTCCTGGATGCCGCGCATCACCGTGGTGCCTTCCGCCAGCGCCGCGGCGACGCACAGCACGGGATACTCGTCGATCATCGACGGCGCCCGCTCCGGCGGCACGGCGATGCCCTTGAGCCTGCCGCCGCGCACCACCAGGTCGGCCACCGGCTCGCCGCCGGCGTCGCGCCGATTGGCGAAGTCGATGGCGGCGCCCATCTCCTGCAAGGTGGCGAACAGGCCGGTGCGCAGCGGATTGATGCCGACGTTCTCGATCCTGACCTCGGCGCCGGGCCGGATCGCGGCGGCGACGGCGGCGAAGGCGGCCGAGGAAGGATCGCCGGGGACGCGGATCGCCGTCGCGGTCAGTTCCGGCTGGCCGACCAGCGTCACCTTGCGGCCGCCTTCGGCCAGCGCTTCGACCCGCACCGCGGCGCCGAAATGGCGCAGCATGTTTTCCGTGTGATCGCGCGTCGGCTCCGGCTCGATGACGCTGGTCTCGCCCGGCGCATTGAGGCCGGCCAGCAGCACCGCCGACTTCACCTGGGCGGAGGCGACCGGCAGGCGATATTCGATCGGCAGGGGCGCGCCCGTGCCGATCACCGCGAGCGGCATGCGCGTGCCCTCGCGGGCCACGAAGCGCGCGCCGATGCGCTCGAGCGGCTCGGCCACGCGCGCCATCGGGCGGCGGCAGAGCGAGGCGTCGCCGGTGAAGAAGCTGACGAAATCATGGCTTGCCACCACGCCCATCAGCAGCCGGGCGCCGGTGCCGGCGTTGCCGAGGTCGAGCACCGTGGCCGGCTCGTGCAGGCCGCCGACGCCGAGGCCGCGGATGCGCCAGGTGCCGTCGCGATCGCGCTCGACCCCCGCGCCAAGCGCCCTGAGCGCGCCGGCGGTGGCCAGCACGTCGTCGCCTTCGAGCAGGCCTTGCACCGTGGTTTCGCCGATGCTGAGCGCGCCGAGAATCAGTGCCCGGTGCGAGATCGACTTGTCGCCCGGCACCTGAACGGCGCCTTTGAGCGGGCCGGCCGGGCAGGATACCAGGGGTTTTTGCGCGTTTGCGTGCGACACCGAACCTCGCTTCCGCCGGTTTCAGCGGCGCTGCGTCAGGCGTTGACGGCGGGCGGTTCTCTAGCACAATCACGCCGCCCTCGCCACCGGGCGGGTCCGTCGCGGCGCGCAACCGGGCCAAAAGCCGCGGCGTTGACAGGGGAGGGTGGACGTGGCATTGGGGCGCGAGAGTGCCGGCACCTCCGCGGCACGCGGGGCGCCGCAGGTTGACGAGGATCGTTAATGGCCAAGCCTGAATGGGGTACCAAACGGCGTTGCACCAGTTGTGGTACCGTTTTTTATGATTTGAAAAAGGACCCGATCATCTGTCCGCATTGTGCGGCGGTGCATCAGCCGGAATTGCTGCTGAAGCCGCGGCGCGGCCGGCCGGAGGAAAAAGCGCCGGCGAAGCAGAAGCCGGTTCCGGAAGAGGTAGTGGTCGTCGCGACCGACGATGCCGCCGAAGAGGAGGATTTCATCGAGGACGCCTCGGAGCTTGGCGAGGACGAGGACGATGTGGCCGAGGTGATCGAGGGCGCGGACGAGGAGCCGGTGGCCGACGAGCGGTGAAGCGGCACATTTTCCGCTTGAAACCGCCCCGCCCCGGTCATACGTTCCCGCCTCGCGCCGGCGGCCCGGGCAGGACCATGGCTGCCGATCCCGGCATCCGGCCGCCTCCAGCCGCTGGCACAGACAATTGACGGGGCCATAGCTCAGTTGGGAGAGCGCTTGAATGGCATTCAAGAGGTCGACGGTTCGATTCCGTTTGGCTCCACCAGTTTCCGCAAGGCCCGGTCAACACTGACCGGGCCTTGTTGGTTCGCGGCGCCCCTCGTCCGGCGCCGCTAGTCTCCGGCCCGCATTCGCAGCCTTTCATTCGGCCACCTTGCGGCAGTTTTCCCAATGGCCTATAGTAACTTCAATTATTGAAGTTACTATGAGGTCGCCATGCGCTGGGACGAAACCATCGAGCGAAGCTGCCCGGTGGCGCGCTCGCTCTCGCTGCTCGGCGACCGTTGGACGCTTCTGCTGATCCTCGAGGTCTTCCTGGGATCGCGGCGCTTCGAGGAGTTCGAGGCGCTGCTCGGCATCTCGCCGCATCTGCTCTCGCGCCGCCTTGCCCGGCTGGTCGCTGACGGCATCCTGCGCAAGGAGGCCTATCAGCAGCGGCCGTTGCGCCAGCACTACCGCCTGACCGACAAGGGGCGCGATCTCTTCCCGGTCGTTCTCGGTTTGATGCAATGGGGCAACCGCTGGTCCATGGACGCGGCGACGCCACCGACCCGCTTGCGCCATCAGCGCTGCGGCCACGCCGTCGAGCCGCGCACCGTCTGCTCCGCATGCGGCGACGTGCTGCGGCCGCGCGACGTGCGCGTCGAGCTCAGCGGCAAGCTCCGGGCCGAGCGGCAGGCGCTCACCGACAGTTATCTCGATCGGAAGCGAGCCTGAGGAGGCAACGATGGCAGCCCTGGAGTGGCGCAAGACCGCCTGCAATCTCTGCTACGTGAATTGCGGCCTGGAGGTCACGGTCGAGGACGGCCGCATCGCCAAGGTGCGCGGCGACAAGGCGCATCCGAAATCGCAGGGTTATCTCTGCAACAAGGCGGCGCGCATTCCCTACTACGCCATGCACAGGGACCGGCTGACCTCGCCGCTGCGGCGCCGCGTCGACGGCGGCTTCGAGGCGATCTCATGGGACGCTGCCATCGCCGAGATTACCGAGCGCATCCAGGCGGTGCGTGCCGCGCACGGCGGGCAGAGCTTCGCCCTCTATGGCGGCGGCGGGCAGGGCAATCACGCCGGCGGCGCCTATGCCACCAGCGTGCTGCGCGCCCTCGGCTCGCGCGCCACCTTCAACGCGCTGTCGCAGGAGAAGACCGGCGATTTCTGGCTCAACGGCCATATGTTCGGCAGCCAGAACTGCCACACCGCCGAAGACGTGCATCACTGCGATCTGCTCTTCGTCATCGGCGCCAATCCGTGGCTGGCGCACGGCTTTCCCAATGCACGCGACCATCTGAACCAGATCAGGAAGGACCCTGCGCGCAAGCTCGTCGTCGTCGATCCCCGGCGCAGCGAGACGGCCGAGCTTGCCGATCTGCACCTGGCCGTGCGGCCCGGAGCCGATGCCTTCCTGCTCGGTGCCATCCTGGCGACGCTGGTGCGCCGCGACGGCGTGGATCACGCCTTCCTCGCCGCCCATACCATCGGCTACGACGACGTGCGCATGGCGCTGCAGAGCATACCGGTTGCGGCATGGGCGGCGGCGGCGGATATCGCGCTCGCCGATGTCGAGCGCGCCGTCGACATGATCCTGGCGGCGAAGGCGATGACCGTGCGGGTCGAACTCGGCATCCAGCAGGGTGTCAACTCGACCTTGAATTCCTACCTGGAAAAACTGCTGATCATGCTGACCGGCAGCTTCGGCCGCCCCGGCACCAACCAGCTCCATTCCTGGCTGCAGCCGCTCTGGGGCAACGGGCGCGGCCAAATCTTCGCCCCGACCGGCGACGAGGTCATCGCCGGCCTGCTGCCGCCGAACAGCTTTCCGCGCGCCATCCTCGTCGATCATCCCGACCGCATCCGCGCAGTCTGGGTCGACAGCAGCAATCCCGCGAACACCGCGGCCGACACGCAGGAGGTGGAGCGCGCGCTCGCCGCGCTCGAACTCCTGGTGGTGGTCGACGTCGCCATGACCGAGACGGCGAAGCTTGCCCACTACGTGCTGCCGGCCGCCTCGCAATACGAGAAGACCGAATATACCCTGTTCAGCTTCGAGTTCCCGACCAACTATTTCCAGGTGCGCGCCGCCGTGCTGCCGCCGCTCGCGGGCACCTTGCCGGAGCCGGAGATCTACACGCGGCTCGCCCGCGCTCTCGGTCTCCTGCCGGGCGATAATCTCCTGGCCCCGCTCCGCGACGCGGCCGCCCGTTCGCGTCCGGCCTTCGCCGAGGCCTTCCGTACCTTCATGGCCGAACGACCCGCCGCCGCGCCGATCGCCGCGCTGGTGCTCTACAACACCCTGGGCCCGAGCCTGCCCGACGGCGCCGCCGCGGCGGCGCCGCTCTGGTTCGCCGCACAAGCGGCGGCCAAGCGCATGCCCGAGGCGGTGCGTCGCGCCATCGATGCGCCCGCCGACCTGCCGCCGCCGGCGCTTGCCGAACGCCTGTTCGACGCCGTCGTCGGCCGGCGCCAGGGCACCGCCTTCACCCGCCACGCCTACGACGAGGTCTGGTCGCTGGTCGAGCATGCCGATCGCCGGATTCGCCTGGCGATCCCGTCGCTGCTGCAATGGCTCGCCCGGCTCGATCCGGCCGTGGCATCGGCGCCGAGCGCCTATCCCTTCGCGCTGGCCGCGGGGCAGCGCCGCATGTTCAACGCGAACCAGATTTTCCGCGATCCGGCCTGGCGCCGGAGCGACCCCGACGGTGCGCTGCTGGCCAATCCGGACGATCTCGCCGATCTCGGCATTGCCGATGGCGACTGGGTGGCGGTCGAATCGCCGAAGGCGCGGCTCGTGGTGCGCAGCAAGGCCGATGCGTCGATGCGGCGCGGCCAACTGGTGCTGCCGCACGGCTATGGCCAGGCCTATCCGACAGCCGATGGCGAACGGCTGGTCAATGGCCCGCGCATCAACCTGCTGACATCGGGCGCGCATCGCGATCCCGTCGCCGGCACGCCCTACCATAAGAACGTGCCGGTCCGGCTGGAGCGCGCAACCCCGGCGGAAGCGGCAGCGGCGGAATCGGCTTCGCGGCGCATTCACGCGGTCGCGGCGGAATAGCTGCGCGCGGTCGAGACGGGTCAGCGGTCGCCGTATTGTGCGAGCACCGCGTACCAGAGATCGGCGAGCTCGATGCCGGAAGGACCGCCCGCCGCCTCCGGCCGCACGGCGGTGGTGACCAGCACCAGCTTGGTGACGGGATCGATCAGCATGCTCTGGCCGTGGATGCCGAGCAGGCTGAAGCGCCGCCGCTCGCCATAGGAAATCCAGACCTGATAGCCGTAGCCCAGGATCGACGACAGCCGGCCGGGCGCCAAGTAGCTGTCGGCGGGTACGGTGGTCGAGTCCAGTATCCATTGCCGCGGCACGATCTGGCGACCGTTCCACTTACCGTCGTTCGCCAGCATCAGCCCGAGCCGCGCCCAGTCGCGCAACCGGGCGACCATGCAGCAGAAGGACAGTTCCTGTCCCGACGGGTCGGTCAACCAGCCGGCATCGGCCTCGGCGCCGAGCTTCTGCCAGATGCGCTCGCTCAGGTATTGCGCCAACGGCTCGTGCACGGCGCGGCTGACGATGAGCCCGAGGACTTCGCTGTCCGCGCTGGAATAGTTGAAGCGCGTGCCGGGCGGCGCCACGCGGCTGTCGAACTGCCTGATCGTGGCGATGGCGCCCGGCGCGCCGGCGGGCACCAGGCCGGCGATCAGCTTCGCGCTGTCGTCGCCGGGTTGGTAGGTTTCCTGGAAGGCGATCCCCGACGACATCTGCAACAGCGCCCGGATGGAGGTGGCGCCATAGCCGGTGCCGGCAAGCTCCGGCACGTAGGTCGCGGCGGTGTCTGCGAGCGAATGGATGGCGCCTTCGGATAGCGCGATGCCGACCAGGAGGCCGGTGACCGTCTTGGCCATCGATTGCGTCAGGAAGCGATCATGGTCGGTGCGGCCGTATTGATAGTGTTCGTAGAGAACGGTGTCGCCGCGCGCGATCAGGAGGCCGGTCGCCGGGTTGTCGTGCAGATAGTTCGCGATCGTCTTGATGCGGCGGTCATAGCCATAGACGGGACGGATTTCCGCCGATGCGCGCTTCAGCAGCGACGGCTGCGGCGAGGTGGGCACGGTCCGCAACCGGCGGACCCGATCGAAATGGCTGTAGTGGCCGACCAGGAATTTCTGCGTGATCTGCGCGTAGGGCGCATCCTTCGGCGGCACCGGATAGCCTTCGTCGGCGCCATAGGCTTGCGCGTCGGGACCGCTGTCGGAGAAGACCGGGCCGGATGCCGCCTTGCCCGCTGCCGCGCTGGACAGCACCAGCGCAGCGGCGAGCAGCAGCGGCGCCAGCCGGCGCATCACGCGCTGCCCGGCACTGCGCGGCCGGCCGAGAGCAGGCCCATGACGCCGGCCGGGTTCATGCTGTCGACCAGGGTGGTCGGGATGAGGATGGTGGCGCCGCGCTCCTTGGTCGTCTCATAGATGATGTTCATGGCGCGAAGCTGCAGCGCCGCCGGGCTGCGGGCATAGATCTCCGCCGCCTCGACGAACTTCTGCGCCACCTCGTGCTCGGCCTGGCCGAGCAGCACGCGGGCGAGGCGTTCGCGCTCGGCCTGCGCCTGCCGGCTCATGGCGTCCTGCAGCGCCGGCGGCACGCCGATGTCGCGGATCTCCACCGAAATCACCGCCACGCCCCAATCGGCGGTCTTGCGGCCGATCTCTTCGCGCAGAAGCTGGTCGCCCTGTTTGCGATCGGAAAGCAGCGTCGAAAGCGGCGAGGAGCCGACCATTTCGCGGAGTGAGGTCTGTGCCACCCGGCCGATGGCCTGGCGATAGTCGGTGATCTCCAGCGCCGCGCGCTCGGGATCGTGGATCTGCCAGAACACCACGGCGTCGATGTTCACCGGCACGGTGTCCTTGCTCAGCGCCTGTTCCGCATTGAACTCGGTGGTCTGGATGCGCTGGTCGAGCCAGGTCGTCACCGTGTCGATAAAAGGCACGATGACGAAGACGCCGGGCCCGCGGATGGCCGCGAGCTTGCCGAGCCGCAGCACGACGGCGCGTTCCCACTGGTTCGCCACCAGCACCGCCTGCGGCAGCAGCAGTGCGAGGATGACCAGCAGCGCGGCAAAGCCATAGGCGGCGACGGCGCCATTGGCATAGGCGTACCAGGCAACCGCCGCGGCGATGACGAAGACCATGACCGCGAGGGCGATGACCGGGCGGTTGGCGTTGTTCTTCATGGCTGCTTGTCCTTTCCTTGAGCGAGCGCGGTGATGCGCCGGGCGACATCGAGGGGGTCGACGCCGGCCGCCGCCGCCATGGCGACGACCTGCTTGGCCAGGCCGTCCGCCTGGGCCGCCTGGGTGCGGCTGTCGGGCGCCGGCGGCGGCTTGGCGACGAAGCTGCCGCGGCCGCGCACCAGGGTGATGGCGCCCAGCCGTTCCAGTTCGTCGTAGGCGTGACGGATGGTGTTGAGGTCGACCCGCAGGGCAATGGCGACCTCGCGCATGGTCGGCATCTGCTCGCCGACGGCCAATATGCCGGCGCCGAGCGCGCGCAGGATCTGTTCGCGGAGCTGCACGTAGATCGGCACGCCGGTGTTCTCGAGCTTGAGGGTCGCAACAAGTGTCTGTGTATGCATTAACTATATAACTATAATATAGGCGATCCCGTGTCAAGCCGCGTGGCGTCGCTCGGGCTCGGCTTCTCGCCCTCGGCCGCTTCGGCTACGGTGTCGGGAAGCGGGCGGGCGAGCCCACGGCAGGGGAAACACCGGTGCCGACTTGCGCCGGGCGCGGCGGGCAATCCCGTCGCCGCGAAGCCAGATGCCGCCGCAGCACAGGGGGGCGTGCGTGGTCTATCCGTTCCTGCTCGTCATCATCGGCCTGGTGCTTGCCGGCGGCGGCGTCTGGCTCGTCCGGCTCGGCGGCTCGCGCTACTACCTGGTCACCGGTCTGGCGGTGGTCCTGTCCGGCCTGTTGCTGTGGAACGGCAATGCCTGGGGCGTCTGGCTCTATGCACTGATGCTGGCCTGGACCCTGGCCTGGGCGCTCCGCGAGGCCGGCATCGATTTCTGGACCCTCACGCCGCGGCTCTTCGGGCCGTTCCTCTTCGGCCTCTGGCTGCTGACGCCCGCGGCGCAGGAGGGCCTGACCAGCGGGCCGCAATCCCCCCTGCTGGGGTGGCTGGTGAGCGCCGCCTTCGTCGTCGCCTTCGCGGTGATCGTCGCCGCCGGCTTCCGCCACGGCGACATCCACGAGGTGAAGGCCTCGGCGCCGCTACCCGCCGCCGGCTCTCCGGTCGCCTTCGATCACCCGGAGGGCGACTGGCAGCATTATGGCAACGACTGCGGCGGCCTGCGCTTCTCGCCGCTGGCGCAGATCACGCCGGAGAACGTCGCCCGCCTCGAGATCGCCTGGACCTATCGCACCGGCGACTATCCGCCGCCCCAGGGACCGCAGCGCCGGCTGCAGGTGACGCCGCTCAAGGTCGGCGACACGCTCTATCTCGCCAGTGCGCGCAACCGGCTGATCGCGCTTGATGCCGAAACCGGCCAGGAGCGCTGGCGCTTCGACCCGGAGACCAATCTGCAGGGCGTGTCGCGCTCGGCCGCCTGCCGCGGCGTCGCCTATTACAAGATCCCCGGCGCCAGCGGGCCCGGCGCCGAGCGCATCTATACCGGCACGGTGGATGCGCGTCTGATCGCCGTCGATGCCCGGACCGGCAGGCCCTGCGAGGACTTCGGCGAGGGCGGCAGCGTCGACCTCAAGCGCGGCATGGGCGAGATCATCTCCGGTTACTACTATGTGAGCTCGGCGCCGCAAGTGATTCGCGGCAAGATCGTGCTCGGCGGCTGGGTCAGTGACGGGCAGATGACCGGTGAGCCGGCCGGCGTGATCCGCGCCTTCGACGCGGTGACCGGCGCCTTTGTCTGGGCCTTCGATCCCGGCAATCCGGACGAGCACGGCGAACCGCCGCCAGGCCAGCACTACAGGCGCGGCACGCCCAATTCCTGGGCGCCGATCAGCGCCGACGAGGCGCTCGGCCTGGTCTATCTGCCGACCGGCAACGCCACGCCGGATTATTGGGGCGGGCATCGCAGCGAGCTCGACAACCGTTTCGCCAGTTCGGTGCTGGCGATCGACGCCGAGACCGGCGCGTTGCGCTGGTCGTTCCAGACCGTGCATTACGACCTCTGGGACTATGATGTCGGCACGCAGCCGAGCCTGATCGATCTCACCATCAAGGGCGAGCGCGTGCCCGCGCTGATCCAGGCGACCAAGCGCGGACAGAACTTCGTGCTCGACCGCCGCACCGGCACGCCGATCTTCGCGGTGAAGGAACTGCCGGCGCCACAGGGTGGGGCGGAGGATCCGGCACGGCTGGCGAAAACCCAACCCTATTCCGTCGCTATGCCGGCCTTCGACGGGCTCGATCCGCGCGAGCCGCTCGGGCTTGCCGAGAAGCACATGTGGGGCATCACGCCGTTCGATCACCTGTGGAGCCGCATCCGCTTCAGGCGGGCGCGCTGGCAGGGCAGCATGACGCCGCCCGGCATCGACCGCACCATCAACTATCCCGGCACGCTCGGCGGCTCCAACTGGGGCGGCCTGTCGTTCGATCCCGAGCGCGGCATCATGGTCGGCAACTGGAACCGCATGGCCATGCACCTGCGCCTGATGCCGCGGGCGGAAGCGGATGCCATGGGCCTCAAGCCGGCGACCAGCGCCGGCACCGATGTCGGCGGCAACGTCGCCCAGGCCGGCACGCCCTATGCGGCGGAGCTGTCGCCGTTCCTCTCGCCGCTCGGCGTGCCCTGCATCGCGCCGCCCTATGCGCTGGTCACGGCGGTCGATCTC
>DATKQA010000548.1:0-4649 GCA_035523835.1 Candidatus Sulfotelmatobacter sp. | reverse complement strand
GCCGGAAGACCAGTTGGCCGTGCACGATGGCAGGGAGTCGGTGGATTCCGTCTGGATCACGCCCAGGCAGGTGCTGGCCGACGCCGACGCCAAGAAGGCGACGGTGATCTTCCCGACCCGCATGAACGTGCAGAAGCTCGGCCGCGCCGAGAATGTCGCCGCGGCGCTGGCCGCGGCGCGGCGCGAGCGCATCGTCACCGTGCAGCCCGAAGTCGGCCAGACCCCGGCGGGGCGCGTGCTGCGCATCCCGATCGAGGCCGGCTACGGCGTCGACGAGGTGCTGGTCGAGGGCATGCCGCGCGCCTGAGCGCGCCGCAGCCGAATTATTCGCCGGCCGCGGCGCCCTTGAAATGCGCGGGATAGCGCTCGCGCACCACCTCCCGCGACTGGTCGTAGGCATGGCAGCTATTGAGCAGGCCCGGCGGCGGATGACGCCCGTCGGCCGGCGCCGCCACCCGCTTCGCCTCGTTGACCGTCCAGAGCGTCTGCATGGCGGTGGTCGCCATCTGGCCCAGCATCTCCACCAGGTGGGTGCAGCCGTGCACGCCGCCGACCCGCTGGCGCACCGCGCGCATCCAGCCGGGGCCGATGCGGATGCCGGCGAGGCGGGAAAAATTCGGCGCCGCATCGGGGCAGATGCGATAGGGGCTGCGCTCGGTAGAGGCCTCCGCCTCGCGGATCAGCAGCATCTCGTCGATGGTGAGGCGGAGCCACATCTCGTGGATCGGCTCGCCGGCGGCGCGGCCGGGCTCGGCGCGGTCCACGGCCGCCGGCTTCACATCGCGGAGATGCCCCTCGATGTCCCAGAGACCATCCTGGCGCCGGTAGCCCTTGATATCGAGCGTCCGGTTGTGAAATTGCTCGCGCGGCTTCGCTGCACTCAACGGCACTGTCGCTCTCCTCGCTCGGCTCTCGTGGTCGCGCCTGTTCGATAGCCAATGCCGGCCGCAGGCGCAAGGCCGCCGGCCGCTGGCTGCCCTGCACCCAGCACAACCGGGAAGTCTTGACGAAACCTTAACCATTGCCGGCCAGGATCGGCGAAACGACGCCCGGTTCCCGCGGAGCAGCGATGGTTTCCTATTCCGGCCCGCCGCAGGCCGACGCTTCCACGCAATCGATCGGCGGCTATAGCATCGACCGCTCGGTGCTGAACGGGGTGCGCCAGGCGAGCCGCGAGACCGGCGTCGATTTCGCCTATCTGATGGCGCAGGCGGCGCAGGAAAGCGGCTTCCAGGCCAATGCCAGCGCGCCGAGTTCTTCCGCCAAGGGTCTCTACCAGTTCATCGACAGCACCTGGCTGCAGATGATGCGCGACCACGGCGCCAAGTACGGCCAGGGCGAACTCGCCAGCCAGATCCAGACCGGCAGCAGCGGCATCGCCTATGTCAGCGACCCCGCGGTGCGCCAGCGCATCCTCAACCTGCGCAACGACCCGCAGCTTTCCGCGGCACTCGGCGCCGAATATGCCCGCGCCAACAAGGAGCAGATCGAGGCGACGCTCGGCCGGCCGGCCACCGCGACCGACCTCTACATGGCGCATTTCCTCGGCGGCAGCGGCGCCACGCAATTCCTCGCCGCCATCAGCCAGAACGGCAATGCCGAGGCGGCCGCCCTGCTGCCCAAGGCGGCGGCGGCGAACCCGAGCGTCTTCTACGACGCCGACGGCCGCGCCCGCTCGGTCAGCGAGATCTACCGCGACTTCCAGAACCGCATCGAAAGCAAGGCGCAGGCCTTCGCCCAGCTCGGCGGCGCGACGGCGACCCCGCGTTCCGGCCAGATCGATCCGGCGCTGATCAACCCGGCCATGCTCGGCCCCGATCCGAAGCAGGTGGCTTCCATCGCCGCCGTCGCCGGCGACGATGCGGACGCGCCGGCGCCGCACCTGCCTTACAGCAAGCCGACGCTCTCGCTCTTCTCCGTGGTGGCGCTCTCGGCGCTGGAACTGATGGCGACGCGGCAGACGCCGCCGCCGCAACACCAGCCGCCGGCGCACGACAAGCCGAAGGCCAACGGCTAAACAGGCTGTTGAAAAAGTCCCCGAGCCTCATCCCGAGCACCGGTCGTCATGCCGGCGCCGGGCGGGCATCCAGAAGGGGCAGCCGTGACGAACGCCGCGCTGGACCCCGGCTTCCGCCAGGGTGACGACAAAGAGGAGGATCCGTCATGCCGGCGCCAGACGGGCACCCAGGGATTTCAATGGATCCTGGATTCCGGCTCGCGGCTTCGTCGCGGCCGGAATGACGATCGGACAGGTAATTCCCGACCGTCGTCATGCCGGCGACAAGCCGGCATCCAGGGACGCCACACAATTCGCCTGGACCCCGGCTTCCGCCGGGGTGACGGAACGAGTGGGATTCGTCCTGCCCGCGCCTTCCCGCTTCGGGCGCGGAGCCGGCCTCCCGCATCATCGTCATGCCGGCGCCGCCGCGCCCGCGGCAAGCCCATCCTTCCTTGTCGCGCCGGGCCCGCGCCAGGCGGGCACCCGGCCGCTGCGTTCCGGACCCGCCCGCGCGGGGCATGACGATACGCCGATCTCGACCCGGCGAGCCGCGGCTCAGTGGCGCCGCACCGCGTCCCACAGGCAGGCTTCGACCTGCGCCACCATGGCATCGTCGAGCGCCGGAAACATCTTCATCAGGCCGATCAGCGCGCCCCACAAGAGCGCCGCGGCGAGCTGCGGCTGCAGCGGCTTCAGCACGCCCGCGCGCACGCCCTCGTCGATGAAGGCGGTGGCGACCTGCAGGTAGCGCTGCGACATCTCGCGGCTGGCGGCATCGAGATAGGCGGCGTGGTGATGCATCTCCATGAAACGCACGGCGCGCGGCTCGCCGCGGGCGAAGCCGCTCATGCGGCGCCAGTACTGGCCGAAACGCTCGCGGATCGTGAGGCCCGGCGCGAACGGCGCCAGCACGACATCGTTGTAGGCCGACTTCCAGCGCTGGTAGAGCGCGTTGAGCAGCGCCTCCTTGGTGTCGAAATAACGGTAGATGGTGCCGGTGCCGACGCCGGCCTTGCGCGCCAGCTCGGGCACCGCCGTGCCGTCGAAGCCCTGCTGCTCGAAGAGATCGAGCGCGGCGCCGAGAATAAGCTCCGCCTTGTCGGTATTCTGCTGTCCGGTCATGCCCTCGCCGATCTGCCACCCGCCGGGATTCATTCATAGGTGGGCCGCGCGCAATGTGTCAAATGGCAAGCGCCGGCGAACGCGCCGCCCGGCGGCCGAAACGCCCGCCGCACAGGACGATATTCAAGCTTGACCCCGCCTCGATTCGGCGCAAGCTGACAGGGTCGCAACGAACGTGGAGGGTGCCTGAACAACACATGACTCCACCGGACCAGAAATAGCTGCCGACAAATCGGCCAGACAATCTGGATTTGCTAAAGATGATCAGCTCGGTTCGACCGGGCGCGCGGACGTTATGTCTGCCGCAAAAGGAAGCCCCGCCCGCTCCGCCATGATGGCCCTTCGGTGCCACGCCGGCGCGACGATCGGCGGGGCTTCGCATTCCGTAGCACCCTCCGCTCCCGCCGCGCCGCGGCTCGCCGGCAATAGGGGGCCGGGCGGCCCCGGTCTCAGGAATTCTTCTCGGTTCGCTGCACGGCCGGCTTCGCCGGCGACGGCGCGGCGCTGCCGCTCTGGCGATACAGTTCCTCGGCGGAGATCCGCCGGTCGCGCGCAATTTCCTCGATCGCCTGGGCGAGGCTGCGCACCGGCCGCTCAAGGTAGGGACTGGCCATTTGACGCGTTCCCGTGGTTGCCGTACCGACTTTGTTCTGTGGATTGGGTGAATAACGGGGATAGTATGTTACCACCTTTCAATCTACCAGATTTAGGGTCGGGCGACAAGCGGCGAATCTCGCCGCGATCCGGAAATATCCGTAAAATACCGTTAAAAATCAGCGCGTTAATACTTGTCTACTGGCGCCGGCCGCGAAATCCCTGCCAGCCGGTGCGGAACAGCCAGATCGGCACCACCACGACGGCGCCGAGCAGGATATAGGGCACCGCCCATTCCACGGTGGAGACGGCCGAGTGCAGCAGGGACACGCCGAAATCGTACAGCCGGCGCACCGTCTCGCCGAAATGCTGGATCAGGTTGAGCGGCGTGAAGCCGATCAGGCGCAGCAGCATGCCGACCAGGAAGCAGGCGATGAGCAGCTTGACGATGGTCGGGCCGACACGGGACGACATGGTTCCTTCTCCGCTCTGCGGCGCGGCCGCGCGCTCGCCGGGCCAGCCGACGCGGCGGCCGGCCTGAGGCGGACTATAGCGGCGGCCCTTGCCGGCGCAACCGCCGCCCGCGCCGCCGCCGATCTCAGCGCTTGCCGAAGGCGGCGGCGTAGCTCTCGGGCTTGAAGCCGACGAGGAGCCGACCGGCGATGTCGAGCACCGGCCGCTTGATCAACGAGGGCTGCTGCTGCATCAGCGCGATGGCCTTGGCCTTGCCAAGCCCCTCGCGCGCCGCCTCGGGCAGCTTGCGGAAGGTGGTGCCGGCGCGGTTGAGCAGCACCTCCCAGCCGACCGCCGCGGCCCAGCCTTCGAGCCGTGCCCGGTCGATGCCGGCGGCCTTGTAGTCGTGAAAGTCATGGGCGATGCCGTGCGCGTCCAGCCAAGTCCGCGCCCGCTTCATCGTGTCGCAGTTCCTGATGCC
>DATKQA010000547.1:0-7493 GCA_035523835.1 Candidatus Sulfotelmatobacter sp. | reverse complement strand
CGCCGTCTGCACCAACAAGCGCGTCGGCTTCAGCGAACGGCTGCTCGATGAGCTGGCGCTGGCCGGCTATTTCGAGGCGATCGTCGGCGGCGACAGCCTGCCGGTGCACAAGCCAGACCCCGGCCATGTCCTCGCCACCCTGGCGCGCCTCGGCGCCGGCGCGGGCAGCGGCCTGATGGTCGGCGATTCGACGAACGACGTTCGCGCCGCGCGCGGCGCCGGCATCCCGGTGATCGCGGTCAGCTTCGGCTATACCGCAATCCCGCCGCACGAGCTCGGCGCCGACCTCCTGATCGACAGCTTTGCCGAACTGCCGGCGGCCGTGGCGCACTTCGGCTAGCGCGGCAGCTCATCGCCGCGGCCGACGCTGATGACCAGCTCGGCGATGTCAGGATGATGCTCGATGATGCGCCGCTGGTGGCGCCGCAAGGCCGCCTCCAGCGCGCCGCCGCGCCCGAGCAGGCGGTCGGCGATGGCGATCATGCGCGAATTCGGCCAGCCGCGCGGGCGGATGGCGAAGACCGTGTCGAAGGCGCGCGCCTCCCCGCCGCTCTCCCCTTGCGCCAGCAGAATGGCCATGGCCGCGGTCGAGCGCGAGATGCCCATGTGGCAATGCACCAGGAGATGATCGAGCGGCGCCGCCTCGCCGGCCAGCTCGCGGCCGAAGGCGAGGATCAGTTCGACATGCTCGATCTGCGGCGCGGCATAGCGGCCGAAGGGCGCGGTCACGTCGTGGAACTCGAGCAGGCGATGCAGCCGGGGCGACAGGCCCGCCAGGGCCGGGGGACGCGGCGTGCCGGGATCGAGCAGCGACAGCACATGGCTCACCCCGGCGCCGTGAAACCCCTCGAGTTCGGCGATGCCGCAGATGGTCAGGCGGCGGGCCAGCGGCGCGGCGGCGGGAGGGGACGCGGTCTCGGGCATGGCGGGCGATTCCGGTTGCTGCGGCCACCCTATCGGCCGCTCGCCGGCCCGGCAATGCCGCCGGCGCGCGGCCGGGATGCGCCTTGCGGCGGCTTGCTTGACAGGCCTCCCGGCACCGACTTATAGGAGGGCAGCCGCGGGCGGGCGATTAGCTCAGTTGGTAGAGCACTGTGTTCACATCGCAGGGGTCGCTGGTTCGAGTCCAGCATCGCCCACCAGCGCCGGAATGCGCATCGCAATGCGAACTTTTCCCGGCATGTCCCATGAAGCGGCCAGCCGGCAATTTGTCGCGGGCGCGCGGCCGATAACAATCGGCGTCCTGCCCCGGCAAGCACCTTTCCCGGCTCCCGTGACGAATTTCGCGCGCCACGGTTGAAACGGTCCCGGGCGCCGCACGTTCGTACTCAATGAAGAACAGGACCGTCCTGATCTCCGGCATAGGCATTGCCGGTCCGACCCTCGCCTTCTGGCTGAAGGCGGGCGGGTTCCAACCGACCCTGATCGAGCATGCGCCCGAATTGCGGACCGGAGGCTATGTCATCGACTTCTGGGGCCTCGGCTACGATCTCGCCGAACGCATGGCCTTGATGCCGGAAATCGACAGCATTGGCTATCATGCAAGAGAGGTGCGCGTCGTCGATGGGCGCGGGCGGCGCGTGGCGGGTTTTGGAACCGGCGTGTTCCGCGAGCTGACGAACGGGCGCTATGTGACGCTCGGGCGCAGCGATCTCTCAGGCCTGATTTTCCAAAGGCTCGGCCGCACGACGGAGGCAATCTTCGGCGACAAGATCATCGGTCTCGAAGAACGAGACGAGGATGTGCTGGTTCACTTCAAACGGGGTGGCGCACGCGCCTTCGATCTGGTGGTCGGCGCCGACGGCTTGCACTCTCAGGTCCGCGAACTCGCATTCGGAGCCGAGCAGACATTCGAGAAACGGCTTGGCTATGCCGTCGCGGCCTTCGAGGTGGAAGGCTATCGCCCCCGCGACGAAGATGTCTACGTCATGTATGGCCAACCGGGGCGGATGCTCGGGCGTTTTACCTTGCGCGGCGACAGGACGCTGTTCTTGTTCGTCTTCGCCACCGGCAACGATGTGCTGCCCGATTCGCTCGACCGTCAGAAGGAGCTGCTCCGGACCGTCTACGGCGAGGGCGGGTGGGAATGCCCGCGCATCCTCGAAAGTCTGGCGGGATGCCGCGAACTCTATTTCGATCGTGTCAGCCAAATCCGCATGCCGGGCTGGTCGCGCGGCCGGGTCGCGCTGGTGGGCGACGCGGCCTTCTGCGTGTCGTTGCTGGCCGGGCAGGGCTCGGCGCTGGCGATGACCGCCGCCTACGTGCTGGCGGGCGAGCTCGCCAAGGCGGACGGCCGGCACGAGGAGGCGTTCCGCCGGTACGAAGCCGTGCTGCGGACATACATCGAGACCAAGCAGACCGGCGCGCAACGCTTCGCCGGGGCCTTCGCGCCGAGAACCCGATGGGGCCTCTGGTTCCGCAACCGGGTGATGAACGCGTTTGCAATCCCCGGGATGGCGCGACTTGCCATCGGCCGGGAGATCATCGACACCTTGCGCCTGCCGGACTATCGCTGGCCACGGACGAATGAGCGCGCCATCGAAGATGCCTTGCCGGCACGGGAATGACGGAAGCCAAGCAGCCAGCCTGGTCCCGGTCGGCCCGCCGGCGCGGGCGACCCTGCAATTGACCAGGCTTTGCAAGATCCCCTTTTTGACCGAACCGGACTGCTTCAATTGACCCCGTTCGCGGCGAAGGTGCGTTTTGCTTTTGGCGACATCAGGAACCTGATGAAGCCCTCGGCGGTATCGCGCTGCGAGGTCTTTGCCATGAGCACGGCGGTGTAGGTGAGATAGCTCTGCAAATCACCCGGCAGCGGACCAAGCAGCCTGATGCCCGGCGTCGTCGCGATGAGCGGTATCGTGCCAGCCGCCATGTCGTTGCCTTTGCCCTTCAGCACGGGCCCGAAGATGCCGAGCGGCCCGGTGCGGACGATCCTGGGCTTGAGCGCGTCGGCGATGCCCAGGCGCTCCAGAACCTTCTCGAAGGCGTTTCCCGACGCGACATTGTTGAAGACCAGCAAATCCGCGCCGAGCAGGGTGCGCTTGAATTTCTCGGGCGTCGAAATGTCGTAGGCCGGACCGTCTTTGCGATTGCCGAGCCCGACGCCGACACGGCCGATGACCGGTCGTTCGCCGGCGCTCACCTTGCCGGATTTGCTGAGCTCGTCGACGAAGTCGGGCTGCACGATGGCGACGTCGGCCGCCTCGCCGCCCTCGATCCGCTTTTTCACGATCGGCGAGGGGTCGAACACCAAAGCCACTTTGTTTTGGGTTTCCCGCTGATAGACGGCGACGACCTTGGTCAAGGCGGGCTCGAGAGGACTGTCGCTCATCACCTTGATCGCCGCTCCATGAGCGGCCGCGGAAACGGCGCAAAGCGAGCAGGCCAGAAGAACCTTCGGGATCGGCCGCTTCGACGGCCAAATCGGCGGAAGCAGCAAGGCAAAAACGTGACGACGTTTCATGGGCGGTTTCCCCTCGCTCGATCGGAACGCACGGCATCGGTCGCGACGGCGCGTGCAATTTCTCCCGGCAAGGTTCATGCGTCCAATACGAGTTTGCGCTGGTTTTTCATGCCGATCCGGCATAACAAAGCCGGATGGATCTGAGGCGAGCGCGAACCTTCGTCACCGTGGCGCAACTGGGCACCGTTTCGAAAGCGGCGCAGCAGTTGCACATCGCGCAGCCGGCCTTGTCGCGCCAGATCGGCGATCTGGAACGCGAGCTCGGCTTCAAGCTGTTCGATCGGGTCGCGCGCCGCCTGGTGCTGACCAGCGAAGGGGAGCAGTTTCTCGGCGACTGCCGCGGTCTCTTGAACTACGCGACCGCCGTCGGCGAACGCGCGCAGCTTCTGCGCAAGGGCGACAGCGGCACCTTGATCGTAGCCGCCTCGCCGCAGCATATCGAAAGCGTGCTGGCGCAGTTTCTGCACCGCTATGCGCGACGGTTTCCGAACGTCGAGGTGAAAGTGATCGAAGCCGCGGGACGCGAGAGCCTGGCGATGCTCGAACGGGGAGAGATTCACCTTGCGCAGAACCTGCTGCAGGCGATCGAGCCGAACGATCCGCGTTTCGCCAGCCTGTCCTTCGGATCGGTGGAATTGCTGGCGGCCGGCCATCCTTCGCTCGCCCTCGCGCGCGGCGCGACAGTCGAAATCGACAAGCTCGTCACGCTGCCGCTGCTGCTGCTCGATGCCGACTTCATGGTCCGCCGGGCTTTCGATGCCGCGTGCCGACTGGCCGGGATCAAGCCGAACATTCGTTTCGCCAGTCGTTCGCCGCACACTGTCCTGGCATTGGCCGAGGCGGGCCACGGCTTGGCCATCATCCCGTCCCAGCTCCGCGCTGATCGTTATCGCCTGAAAATCGTCCGCCTGACCTACCGCGGCAGGCCGCTGCACGAACCGCTCGCGATGCTGTGGGACCGTCGCCGCCCCCTGCCGCGCTATGCCGTCGCCTACTGCGAGATGCTCCGGGACTATGCGCGCGAGATCTTCCCCATCACCCGTCCGTCCGCGGATCGCGCGGCGCGGCGCAAGGTCCTCAAGGATCTGCCGATCCGTGCCGCAACCTAGCCTGCCTTGCCGCCCTGCAACAGGCCGACGAGCGGGTTCGGCGCCGGCGGCGCGATCCGCCGCAGGGTGTTCGTATCGCGGTGATTGAACGGCGGCGTGTCGCCGCGGACCGCGAGGTCGGTGCGAGTCACGTAGGTCCAGCTTTCGTCGCCGTCGAAGGTGATGTCGATGCGGTAGTAGTCGGTGCGGAACGCCGCCTCGAGGAAGCCGGTCGAGCAGATGCCGAAGCGGGGATCGCCGCGCCGCGCCTCCACCGAAATGCTCTTGTCGTCCGCCGCCGCCGTGCCGCCCGCCAGCACCACCTGGCCGCGCGGGATGGCGATGCTCTGCATGATCAGCCCGGTGGCCGGTTCCCACAGCCAGTAGCCGACCTGGTCGTGGAAGGTGATGGCCTCCTCCGGCGTGTTGATATGGATATGGTAGCGCAGTCCGTAGAGGAGCTGGGGGCCGTTGGTCTGCGGATCGATCGGCTCCATGCGGATATGCTCGCGGAACACGCGCCGTTCCGGGCCCTCCGCCTTGGGGCTCACGTCCACCCCCTGATCGGACTGCCAGGTGCCGGCAAGGCGGCGCAGCGGGCCGAGATTGGCCAGCGTATCCGGCGAGAAATCCTCGGGTTCGGTAAAGATGTCCTTAGGGATCGTCGGCATGGCTTCCTCATGTGGCGCGCATCGAGAATGGGGTTTCGCCCGGGCAATGGCAAGCCACGTGGCGACAGCCACCTAGCGGTGGACGAGACCCGGCCGCCCGCCGGCGCCGCGCGCATGGTCCGGTTCTTCGTGACGGTTCCGGTATGGTATTTCTCCGACTTCCTTTTGTCTTTTGCGGCCGGGCCTGCAAGCGGCACGGCAGCATGGGGCACGGGTTTCAGGCATGGGGAAACGACATGAGCGTACTCCGCAAAGCGACGCCGGAACGGCTGAGCGCCATCTCCGACGGCATATTCGCCGTTCTCATCACCGTGCTGGTCCTGGAACTGCGGCCGCCCGAGCTGCCCACCTTCACGGCGCTGCTGCTGCTCTGGCCGACCTGGCTGAGCTACGCGGTGAGCTACCTGTTCATCGCCATCGTCTGGAGCAATCACCATTATCTCATGCGCCATGCGGCCGAGGCGACGCCGCGTCTCCTGTGGTTCAATTTCGCGCACCTGTTCTCCATGTCGCTGCTGCCGTTCTCCACCGCCTGGATGGCGGTGAGCCAGCTCTCGCCGCAGCCGGTCGCCTTCTATGCCGCCGTGTTCTTCCTGGTGAACGCAACCTACATGGGCCTGATCTGGGAGCTGATGGCGCGAACGCCGGCCGACGCGATCTCGCCCACCGCGCGCCGGGTCCTGCGCGTCCGCTCGATCACGACCCTGTGCCTTTTCGGCGCGGCAGCCGTCGTCGCGCTCACCTATCCGCTGGCCGGTCTCGGCATCTGCATCTGCTGCCTGATCGTCTATCTGAAGCCCGAGCCGCCGGAGGCGTGGCGGCCGGGCGCCGGATCGCTGTGATGCCGGGCGCCGCGCCTCAGGTTGCGGCGAGCAGCAGTTCCTCGCCATTGTCGGGCGGGCGCAGGCCGTCGTTCCGGCCGGCGAAGTAGCGCCGCGCAAGTTCCGCCGCCGCGACGTGGCGGACGTCGCGGAAGCCCGCGTCGCTGGCCAGCGCCAGCATCTCCGCCGGGGTGAAGAAGCTGACGAAGGGTGTGCCGCTCGCCCGCGCGCCCTGCTCCGCCTGCCGCAGGCCGGGGCGCAGGGCCGGATCGGCAAGGTCCGGCGGCAGCAGGAAGGTCATGGCGAAGCGCGAACCCGGCGCCAGCGCCGCCACCTGGCGCAGCGTGGCGGCGACCGCGTCCTTGCTCAGGTACATGCTCACGCCGCTCGAGGCGACCACCGCCGGCCGGCCCGTGTCGAAGCCGGCCGCCGCCAGCCCTTGCCACCAGGCGTCACCGGCCTCGAAGTCGACCGCGACGAGCCGCAGCCATGCCGGCACGCCGAAGCCGAGTTCGGTCAGGCGCCGGCGCTTCCAGGCCTGCGGGCCCGGCTGGTCGACCTCGAACACCAGCAGGCGGGCGGCGATCTCCGGCCGGCGCTGGGCGAAGGTGTCGAGGCCGGCGCCGAGGATGACATATTGGCCGACGCCGCGGCCGGCCTGGTCCACGACCAGGTCTTCGATGAAGCGGGCGCGCGCCACGATGGCGGCGCGGAACGGGCGGGTGAAATCCGGGTCCATGTCGGGACGGCGACGCCAGCCGTCGTCGGGCGCGGCCAGCCTGAGTCCGATCTCGTCTTCCAGCACATGCGGCGGCGGATCGACCGCGACGTGCAGGGCGCGCCAGAGGGCGACGCGCACCGCCGTGCTGTTTGCCGCCGCCGTCGGACCATCGTTCATGATCATCCCTCACCGTTCGATGGAACGCCGGCGCAGGCCGCTTCAAAGACACGTTTCATCAACGCCACGTCGGGCGCCATTCCCGTGAAGTGGCGGAACGCCTCGGCCGCTTGATGCACGCACATGCCGCCGCCGCCCATGGTGCGCGCGCCCTGGCCTTTCGCGGCGGCAAGAAATTGCGTTTCGAGCGGGGTATAGACCACGTCGGCGACCATGTGGCGCGCCGCCATCGGCGCGGGGTCCATGGGCAGGCCGGGATGACTCCACATGCCGACCGGCGTCGCGTTGACGATGGCGGCGGCCGCGGCGGCGGCGGGCCCCGGCGCCTCGAGCACCTGGCAGCGCCCGGCGCCGAACCGCGCGACGAGGTCAGCGCTGAGGCCGCGCGCGCGGCGGGTGTCGAGATCGTAGATTTTGAGTTTTGCACCGAGATCCATCAGGGCGAAGGCCACGGCGCGTCCGGCGCCGCCCGCGCCGAGCTGCAGCACCGGCTGGCCGCGCACGGCATCGGCGCCGAAGGCTTCCAGGAAGGCGGCACGAAAGCCCGAC
>DATKQA010000546.1:0-4578 GCA_035523835.1 Candidatus Sulfotelmatobacter sp. | reverse complement strand
GCCGTCGGCCGCCGCAACGGGCTGGCGCCGCTTGCCCCTTCCTGCTATATCGCGGCGCTGGACCAGCCAAGGAGGGCGCCATGCGCCAAGCCCGCGTTGAGCGCCGGACGAAGGAAACGTCGGTCCGCGTCGCGCTCGATCTCGACGGCACCGGCACCTACAGCGTGACCACGGGCATCGGCTTCCTCGACCATATGCTGGAACAGCTCTCGCGCCACAGCCTGATCGACCTCGAGGTCGAGGCCAAGGGCGACCTGCACATCGACTATCATCACACGACCGAGGATTGCGGCATCGTCATCGGCGAAGCCGTATCCAAGGCGCTCGGCAACCGCGCCGGCATAACCCGCTGGGGTTCCGCCGTCATTCCGATGGACGAGACCTGCACGCGCGTCTCGCTCGATGTCTCCAACCGGCCCTACCTGATCTGGAAGGTCGGCTTCAGCAAGCCGAAGCTCGGTGAGATGGACACCGAACTGTTCAAGGAATGGTTCCAGGCCTTCGCCCAGTCGGCCGGCATCACGCTGCACGTGGAGAACCTCTACGGCGAGAACAACCACCATATCGTCGAGAGCTGCTTCAAGGGGCTGGCGCGCGCGCTGCGCCAGGCGATCGAGATCGATCCGCGCAAGGCCGATGCGGTGCCTTCCACCAAGGGCACGCTCGGCGGCTCGCTCGCGGGATAGCACCATGCCGCAGGCGAGCGCGCCGGCGCGGCCAGGGCCGCGGGCCAGGCAATGGGGATTGCGGCCATGAGCGTCGCCATCGTCGATTATGGCTCGGGCAACCTGCGTTCGGCGGCCAAGGCCTTCGAGCGCGCCCTTCGCGAGGCCGGCGCAGACCGCAAGGTGCTGGTCACGGCCGACCCCGCCGCGGTCGCCGGCGCCGAGCATATTGTGCTGCCCGGGGTCGGCGCCTTCGGCGATTGCCGCGCCGGCCTCGATGCGCTGCCCGGCATGGTCGAGGCGCTCACCGCCGCCGTCCGCGGCCGCGGCCGGCCTTTCCTCGGCATCTGCGTCGGCATGCAGCTCATGGCCACGCGCGGCATCGAGTACGGCACCTTTCCGGGGCTCGACTGGATCGCCGGCGATGTCGTGCGCATCGCGCCGAAAGATCCGACCATCAAGGTGCCGCACATGGGCTGGAACCAGCTTCGGCTGCGCCGGAACCATCCGGTGCTTGCCGGCATTGCCGATGGCGCGCACGCTTACTTCGTGCATAGCTACCAGTTGTGCCCGGCCGACCCCGACGCGCTGCTGGCCGACGTGGACTACGGCGGAACGGTCACCGCGATGGTCGGACGCGACAATATGCTCGGTACCCAGTTCCATCCCGAGAAGAGCCAGGCGACCGGCCTCCGGCTGATCGCCAATTTCCTGCAATGGCGTCCTTGAGGCATTGCCGACCATGAATCCGCAGATCGAAAAGCCGACCGAACTCGACGAACAGGACCTCGACGAACTCTGCGAAGCGACCGAGGAGGCGATCCTCGACGGCAACGGCTTCGGCTGGCTGAAGCCGCCGCAAAGCCGCGTGCTGCAGGCCTACTGGCGCGGCGTGCTGCTGGTGCCGCAGCGCGAGCTGTTCATCGCCCGCCTCGCCGGCCATATCGTCGGCTCGGCGCAACTGCTGAAGCCGCCGCCGAACAACGAGGCGCAGGCCCACAGCGCGACGCTCACCACCTTCTTCATCGCGCCCAACGCGCGCGGCCACGGGCTGGCGCGGGGCCTGCTGCAGGCGGTGGAGGATGCCGCCCGGGCGCAGGGCTTCGACCTGCTCGATCTCGACGTGCGCGAGACGCAGACCGCGGCCATCGGCCTCTACGAGCGCGCCGGCTTCCGCCGCTGGGCGGTCAAGCAGCGCTATGCCAAGGTCAACGGGGTCTATGTCGCCGGCTGGTTCTACAGCAAGGACCTCACGGCGAGCGCCGTCGCGGCCGAGGCGGAGGCGGCCTTGAGCGCGCCATGAACCTCTACCCGGCCATCGACCTCAAGGACGGAAGCTGTGTCCGGCTGGTCCAGGGCGACATGGCGCGGGCGACGGTCTTCAACACCGATCCGGCGGCGCAGGCCCGCGCCTTCGCCGCGGCCGGCTTTCGCTGGCTGCACCTGGTCGATCTCAACGGCGCCTTCGCCGGCCGGCCGGTCAACGGCGCGGCGGTGGACGCCATCCTCGGTGCGGTCGACCTGCCGGTGCAGCTCGGCGGCGGCATCCGCGACACCGCCACCATCGAGCTCTGGCTGGCGCGCGGCGTCCGCCGCGTCATCCTCGGCACCCTCGCGGTGCGCGACCCGGCCCTGGTGAAGGCCGCCTGCAAGCGCTTTCCCGGCCGGATCGCCCTCGGCATCGACGCGCGCGGCGGCAAGGTGGCGGTGGAGGGCTGGGCGGCCACGGCGGAAATGACCGCCCTCGACCTGGCGCGCGCCTTCGCCGATGCCGGCGCCGCGGCGATCGTCTATACCGACATCGACCGCGACGGCCTGCTGCAGGGCGTCAACGTGGCGGCGACGGCGGAACTGGCGGGCCAGGTCGGCACGCCGGTGATCGCTTCCGGCGGCATCGCCAGCCTGGCCGACCTGACCGCGCTGAAGGCCGCCGCCCGATCCACCGGCACGGGCGCCGGCATCGAGGGCGCCATCATCGGCCGCGCGCTCTATGACGGCCGCCTCGACCCGGCCGCCGCGCTCCGCCTGGCGGCGGCCTAGGCGGCGGCATGCTCAAGGTCCGCATCATCCCCTGCCTCGACGTCAAGGACGGCCGCGTGGTCAAGGGCGTGAACTTCGTCGACCTGGCCGACGCCGGCGACCCCGTGGCGCAGGCGCGGCTCTACGACGCGCAGGGCGCCGACGAACTCTGCTTCCTCGACATCACCGCCAGCCACGAGCGGCGCGACATCCTCTACGACGTGGTGGCGCGCACCGCCGAGGCCTGTTTCATGCCGCTCACCGTCGGCGGCGGCGTGCGCACGGTGGAGGATGTCCGCCGCCTGCTGCTGGCCGGCGCCGACAAGGTGTCGATCAATACCGCGGCGGTGGCGCGGCCCGATTTCGTGCGCGAGGCGGCGGAGAAATTCGGCGACCAATGCATCGTCGTCGCCATCGACGCCAAGGCAGCCGGACCGGCCAAATGGGAGGTCTTCACCCACGGCGGCCGCAACCCCACCGGCCTCGATGCCGTGGCCTGGGCCGGGCGGATGACCGCCTGCGGCGCCGGCGAACTCCTGCTCACCTCGATGGACCGCGACGGCACCAAGTCCGGTTTCGACATCGGCCTGACGCGGGCGGTCGCCGATGCGGTCGGCGTGCCGGTGATCGCCTCCGGCGGCGTCGGCATGCTCGAGCATCTGGTGCAGGGCGTGCGCGAGGGCCATGCCAGCGCGGTGCTGGCGGCTTCGATCTTTCATTTCGGCACCTTCTCCATCGCCGAGGCCAAGGCATGCCTGAAAGCGGCCGGCATTCCCGTCCGCGAGGGAGATTGACATGAACGAGGCAAGCGACGGCGCGGCCGGCGCCGCGACCACCGACAGCAGCATCCTGGAGCGGCTTTTCGCCCTGATCGAAAGCCGCCGCGGCGGCGACCCCGAGCAATCCTATGTCGCCAGGCTCTTCGCCAAGGGCACGGCCAAGATCGCGCAGAAATTCGGCGAGGAGGCGGTCGAAACGGTCATCGCCGCGACCCAGCGCGATGCCAAGGCGACCGTCGGCGAGAGCGCCGATGCGCTGTTCCACCTGCTGGTGCTCTGGGCCGATCAGGGCATCGCGCCGGCGGCGGTCTGGCATGAGCTGGCGCGTCGCGAGGGCACATCGGGCATCGACGAAAAGAAGTCTCGCGCGAAGAAATGATCAACCGGCGGTAAGCGGTCGAACGATCGGCGAAAGACCGCGCCGAGCCGCATGACAGCAGCGCGCGGCGCGTGATATCTAGTCCCGGCGCGGCCGCAGCAAAACAACGTCATGTCCCGCCTGGTCCAGCAAACCGCGGACCGCGTCCCTTGAGCCAGCGCGACGGATAAGCAGTTCCGGCGGCGGTGCCGCCGGAACCGGGGATGGAATGGGAGAGTTGCTGCAGCATGGCCTACGATACCAACAACATTTTCGCCCGCCTTCTGCGCGGCGAGATTCCGGCGAACAAAGTCTATGAAACCGAACACGCCCTGGCCTTTCACGACATCCGGCCGCTGGCGCCGGTGCATGTCCTGGTGATTCCGAAGGGGCATTACACCGACCTCGACGACTTCACCGCCCGGGCGAGCCCGGCGGAAATCGCCGGCTTCTTCGCCGCCGTCGGCGAGACGGCGCGTCGCCTCGGCGTGGTCGAGGCCGGCTATCGCATCCTGACCAACACCGGCGCCAACGCGCACCAGGAAGTGCCGCACATGCACGTGCATGTCTTCGCCGGCCGGCCGCTCGGCCCGATGCTGAAGCGGGCGGAGTAGGCGGCGGCAACTAGGTCGCGGGCGAGACCGCCTCCGGCTTTGGTGCTCGCGCGATGGCGCTGAGATCGGCCGGCAGGTCGAGGGCACTGGCCACCACGTAGATCGCCATCGGTTCCACGCGGCCGCGCACCTCGATCTCGCGC
>DATKQA010000545.1:0-3228 GCA_035523835.1 Candidatus Sulfotelmatobacter sp. | reverse complement strand
GTCGACGGCTTCTTCCTCGAATATGACGACGCCCGTTCCGGCAGCTTCGCGCCGCTGCGCTTCGTGCCCAAGGGCAAGCGCGTCGTGCTCGGCCTCGTCACCACCAAGAGGGGCGCGCTGGAAACGCCTGACACGCTCAGGCGGCGGATCGACGAGGCGGCGCGCTACGTGCCGCTCGAGCAACTGGCGCTGAGCCCGCAATGCGGCTTTTCCAGCACCGTCGACGGCAACGCCATCACCCTCGACGAAGAGATCGCCAAGCTCCGCCTGGTGGTCGAGGTGGCACGCCAGGTATGGGGTTGAGCGGCGCGGGCACCTGAACCGTCCGCCGGCCACGATGGCGCCGGGTTGCGGTCATGCTGGCGCCTTATTCTGGGTCAGTCTATGGGCGGCGGCGCCGGTCCGGCCGGGCGCGAGACGTAAATTTGCTACAAGCCACCGGCGGGGCCAGCGTCTATTTCAGAGTACATTTCGTGTCATAGAACCGGCTTCGGAAATCGCACCGCAAAAATTGCCGCCTTGGTCCATATCGACCACCCACCCGACCACCAGCAATGGACTAGAACCATGTTCCAGATCGCCAAACCCGCAAGCGCCCTCTTTGCCGCGTCGCTGCTCGGCGCCGTGGCATTCTGCCAGCCGGCGCTGGCACAGAACGCCACCTCACCCGGTCAGAGCGCTGCGCCATCCGGCAGCACGGCGGCGCCCGCTGCCGCGCCCAAGACGAAGACCGTCACGCCCTCGCACAAGCGCGCCAGCGGCATCGAGGCCTATCTCAGCCGATTGCACAAGAAGCTGATGATCACGCCGGCGCAGCAGCAGCAGTGGGACGCCTACGCCAACGTCGAGCGCGACAAGGTCAAGACCATGCAGTCGCTCTCGACCGAGCGCAACGCCAACCTGGCGAACATGACGGCGGTCGACGACCTGCATTCCTATGAGAAATTCACCGAGGCGAACGCCGACGCGGTGAAGAAATTGGTTCCCGCCTTCGAAGCGCTCTACAACAGCATGAGCGATGCGCAGAAGAAGAACGCCGACGAATACTTCGCCCAGGTCGAGCAGCGCAAACAGCAACGCCACGCGCATCACGCGGCGAAGTGACCGCCGGTGGCTGCCTGAACAAGGAGATCGGCATGAAGGATACAGGCAAAGCTTCGTCGCCCGCCAAGGCGCTTCGCGGTGCGGCGCTGCTGCTCGCCGCCGCGACCGCGCTTGCCGCGCTGGCGAGCCCGGCGCTGGCCGACTGGCGCCGTGACCGGCACTATCGTCCGCCGCCGCCGCGCCATCGCTACTACGCGCCGCCGCCGGTGGTCTACGCGCCCCCGCCCGTCGCTTATGCGCCGCCGCCGGTGGTCTATGCGACGCCGGGCATCAACGTGACGATCCCGCTTCGCTTCTGACCGCGGGCGCGGCAGTCGACACGGCGGCGGGCCGCGGCCCGTCGTCCGCCTTGTGGGTGGCGCCGCGCGGTGGCACCTTAGCCCGATCGGCGGTCATGCGATCGGCCAGGACGGAGCGGGCACCGGCATGGCGGTCCGCCGGATCCGGCCGGCGGGCCGCCGCATTTTCCCGCGGGGAGAGCGGCGATGACCATCAAGGCGCTGACCTTCGATACCGGCGGCACGATTCTCGACTGGCATGGCGGCATCAGCGCTGCGCTCGCACGTGCCGGTGCCGCGCACGGGATCGTGCGCGACTGGCCTGCCATCACCAACGACTATCGCCGCCGCTCGCTCAAGCGCATGCTCAATGCCGGCGGTGAACGGCCGGCCACGTTCAACATCGACGACGTGCATCGCGAGGTGCTGGAGGCGGTGCTGGCCGAGCACGGCCTGTCGGCTTTCACCGCCGAGGACCGGCACGCCATCTGGCACGCCTGGCATGAGCTCAATGCCTGGCCGGATTTTCCGGCGGTGCTGCCGAAGCTGCGCCAGCGCTATATCGTCGCCTCCTTCACCATCCTCAGCGTGTCGCTGATCATCGACACCGCGCGCCGCAACGGGCTGAGCTGGGACGCGGTGCTTTCCTGCGAGATGATCGGCACCTACAAGGTGCGGCCGGAAGCCTATCGCACGGTGGCCAAGTGGCTGGTCCTGCCGCCGGCGGAGATCCTGATGGTCGCGTGCCACAATTTCGACCTGGATGCCGCCCGCGCGGCCGGCTTCAACACCGCCTTCGTCCGCCGCCCGGCGGAATGGGGGCCGGCGGGACCGCCCGATCCGGAGCCCAATCCCGCCTGCACCATCGTGGCGGAGGATTTTCCCGACCTGGCGCGGCAGTTGGGCGTCAACTAGGTCCGTGCGGTTGCCGCGTGGCGCGGTCGAGCCAGAAGCCGGCGAAACAGAAGAGATAGAACAAGGTCGCAAGCCGCGGCGCCTCGGTGACGTAGTCGAAGATGCCGGAAACCAGGAAGGCGGTGACGCCGGCGGCGATGACCGCGGCGTCGCGCTCGCCCCTGCCGCAGCCGCGTGCGGCGCGCACCAGCGTCCAGCCGGCCAGCAGCAGGAAGGCGGCAAGGCCGAGCCAGCCGCGCTCGAACACCATGGTCAGGTACTGGTCGTGCATGCGCCAGGAAAGATGTGCATCGTCGGTGAACAGCCAGCGCTCGGTGCCGGCCGCGAAACCGCCGTTGGCGATGAGGTTGCGGCCGGCGGCGTCGATCAGCCTGACGTCGCGGATGTCGACCGGCGTCTGGCCAGGATCGAGCGAGAAGGCGAGCTCGACCGGCCGCGGCAGCCATGCGCCGCGGCCGCTGTCGCCGAGCCTGCCGGAGGCGACGGTGGCCGAATAGGCTTCCCAGCGGCCCGGCGTCTCCGCCCGGATGTCGTCGGTTTCGCAGCGCAGCGAATAGAGCAGCCATTTCTCGCAGAGGAAGACGTTCAGGTCGCCGCTCGCCTTGGCGAAGCGCAGCATCATGGAGAGCTGGTACTTCTGGTGCGGGCGCACGGCGACCTTCTGGCCGAAATAGATCGGCTCGCCCGAGCGCAGGGTGAGAAAGCTTTCGCCGTTCTGATGCTCGACCGCAAACGTGCCGGGGGCCAGGCCGTCGCGATTGCGCGCGGCATAGATGCGCGGATAGCTGCCGAGGCCGCTGCCGAACAGCGCTGCCAGCGGGCCCTTCTCGCGCACGGCGAAGCCGGACGTCCAGTTGTCTTCGCGTGTCAGCAGATCGCGTGCGACATGGGTCATGCGCTGACGCATGAATTCCGTATTGGCGGCGGCGGT
>DATKQA010000544.1:0-7772 GCA_035523835.1 Candidatus Sulfotelmatobacter sp. | reverse complement strand
CGCGCCGTGCGGCGCGATCCGCGCATCGCGCTTGTCGCCGCGGTCGTGCTTGGCATCGGCGTCGCCACGCAAATGCCCAATCCGGCGAAGACGGCGCTGCTGCTCTGGGTCTACGACAGCGGGCAGCGGGTCGAAGCGCTGTTGCATGCGCCGCCGGCCGTGGTGGCATCGGCCGGCGGCGAGGCCGGTCCTGCGGCGGTGAAGGCCGCGGAGGCACGTTTCTCCTGGCGCGGCCTCGACAAGCTCGGCCATTTTCTGATGCATGTTCTGCTCGGGCTGGTGAGTTTCTGGGCATTCCGGCGGCAGTCCCGCGTCCTGGTGCTGCTCTGCCTGGTGTGCTTCGCCGGCGTGACCGAGATATGGCAGAATTTCGCCATTGACCGGGATCCGCTGCTGAGCGATGCCGCCATCAATATCGGCGGCGTCCTTACCGGCGCGGCGCTGATGCTGATCTGGCTGCGTCTCCGCCGATCCAAGCCGGCTTAGAATGACGCCTCGGAATCCTCTTGCCGCTGCAGCCGGTCGGCGGCATTGCGGGCGAAGCGCAGCGTGACGGCCCGGCGCCGCGACGGCGCCAGCGTCGTCTCCGGCGCCTCGCGCAGCACGATGCCCCCGTAACGGTCGGCGACGATCAGCCCCGGCTCGACCGGCAGCACCTCGCGCGGAAAGTCCGCCGCCACAGCGAAATAGAACAGGTCGCAAAATTCAAGATATTCCCGCCACTTGCGGTCGCTCAGGAAATCGGCGGGACTGCTTTTGACCTCGACGATGGCGATGCGGTTCTTGCGATTGACGCCCATCACGTCGACGCGCCGGCCGGTGACCAGGCGGACCTCGGTCAATACGCTGTAACCGAGATCGATCAAGGCACGGCTGACGCCACGGGTGATGGCCGGCGCCCGCTCTCTGCCGGAGAGGACATCGTCCGCCTGCGGCTCTGCGACTGTCTCGGTCATGGTTTCGCAACTGCCTCGTTCGCTATCGGTCGATCAGCGGGCCTAGCGGCCTCCTGCTTACGACCGGGGACCGGCCGCGGCAAGCCGGTTCTCGGCGGCGCGCCGGTGGCTGCATTAGGATTTTGTAGGTATTCTATGCTATCGACTGCAGAAGCATTGTTACGCCGCGCCTTGCCGCGGGCCGGGCCGAAGTCGAACAGGGGCTGCGGCAGGTCGAGACGTTTCCGTTGCACCGGCTTTCCCGGTTGCGCATGGCTGGAGGGGGGATGCGGGGCGAATCGGGCGGCATCCTGGATCGCGTCTTCGAAGGGGCGCTGAGCGAGGCCGACGTGGCGGTGCTCGCCGCCGGCCTGCGGGATGGCGATGCGGCCCTGGCCGACCGCGCCGCCGAGCAACTGCACCGGGCCTCGCTGCTGGTGCAGGTGGTCAATGCGGTAACCGGTCTCTTGTCGCTCGATGCGCTGCTGCCGCGCCTGATCGAATTGATCACCGAGGTGGTCGGCGCCGAGCGCGCGACGCTGTTTCTCTACGACCACGACACGGACGAACTGTTTTCCCGCGTCGCCCGCGGCGACGGCATCGCCGAGATCCGCATCGGCACGTCGGCCGGCATCGCCGGCTCGGTGTTCCTGTCCGGGCAGGCGGAGATCGTCGAGGATGCCTATGCCGATCCCCGCTTCAACCAGGAGATCGACCGGCGCACCGGCTACCGCACGCATTCGATCCTCTGCGTGCCGCTGCGCAACCGCGCCGACGCGGTGATCGGCGTCACCCAGGTCCTGAACAAGGTCCGCGGCAATTTCACCTCGGCCGACCGGGCGCTGCTGGAGACGGTCACGGCGCAGGCGGCCGAGGCGCTGGAACATGCGCAATTGTTCGAACGGCTGGAGCGCGCGCGGCGCGAAGAAGCCGAGATGCTGGAGATCAGCGAGGCGATCTCCTCCGACCTGCAGCTCGATACGCTGCTCGGCAAGATCGTCACCGCGACCACCAAGCTGCTCGACGCCGAGCGATCGACGCTCTTCATCCATGATCCCGCGACCAACGAGCTCTGGTCGCGGGTTGCCGAGGGCGCCGACGCCAAGACGATCCGCATTCCGGCCAATGCCGGCATCGCCGGCAATGTCTTTTCCTCGCGCGCCATCCTGAGCATACCCGACGCCTACGCCGATCCGCGCTTCAACCAGGAAGTTGACCGGCGCACCGGCTTCCGCACCCGCAACATCCTGTGCCTGCCGGTCGAGGACCGCAGCGACAAGCCGATCGGCGTGATCCAGGTGCTGAACAAGCGGGGCGGCCAGTTTTCCGCCATCGACATCAAGCGGCTCAAGGCCTTTTCGGCACAGATGGCCATCGCCATCCAGAATGCCCAGCTCTTTGCCGACGTCCTCGAGCTGAAGAACTACAACGAGAGCATCCTGAAATCGCTGTCCAACGGCGTCATCACGCTCGACGGCGAGCTGCGCATCATCAAGGTCAACGACGCCGCGCGGCACATTCTGCAATTGACCGAGGGCAACGATCCCAAGGGACTGGCCACGGACTTCTTCGCGGCCGACAATCCCTTCATCGTCAAGACGCTGAGCCAGGTCGTCGCGACCGGCAAGGCGGCCTATCGGGCCGATGTCGATCTCAAGCTCGCCGGCGGGCACGGCGCGTCGGTGAATTTCACCGTGGCGCCGCTGTTCGACCTGCAGAGCAAGGCCATCGGCTATATGCTGGTGCTGGAGGACATCACCCGCGAGAAGCGCGTGCGCGGCACCATGTCGCGCTACATGGCCAAGGAGGTGGTGGAGAAGCTGCTGGAAAGCGGCGAGGAGATGATGCACGGCAGCGCCCAGATGGCGACCGTGCTGTTCTCCGACATCCGCAGCTTCACCTCGCTCGCCGAATCGCTCAGCGCGCGCGAAACCGTCGCCATGCTGAACGAATATTTCACCGAGATGGTGGAAGTGATCTTCACCGAGGGCGGCATCCTCGACAAATATATCGGCGACGCCATCATGGCGGTGTTCGGCGCGCCCATCACCTCGCCGCGCGACGCCGACAATGCCATGAAGGTAGCGAACCAGATGCTCAGCGCGCTCTATCGCCTGAACATGCGCCGCGCCGAGCAGAAGCTCAATCCGATCCGCATCGGCATCGGCATCGCCACCGGCGAGGTGCTGGCCGGTTCGATCGGCTCGGAAAAGCGCATGGACTATACGGTGATCGGCGACAGCGTGAACCTGGCCTCCCGGCTCGAGGGCGCCAACAAATATTACGGCACGTCGATCCTGCTGGCCGGGGAGACCGTCGAGGCCACGCTGGCCAAGGGCGTGCTGCGCGAGATCGATCTCATCCGCGTCAAGGGCAAGGCCAGGCCGACGGCGATATTCGAGGCGCTCGACTACCACACCGCGGAGACCTTTCCGAACTTGCCGGCGGTGCTCGAGAAATTTGCCGAGGGGCTCGGCTACTATCGCCGGCGCGAATGGCAGCGGGCGCAGGATTGCTTCGCCGCGGCGCTGGCGCTGGCGCCCCAGGACGGTCCCTCGAAGGTCTACCGCGACCGTTGCCGCTACTACCAGGAGCACGAGCCGTCGGCCAGTTGGGACGGCATCTGGGTCATGCACGAGAAGTGACGCGACTGCCGCCTCGGCCCGGGTTTTGTCAAGCAGTACCGCAACATATAGTGTGAAATTGCTATTACATCCGCAAAATCTGCTGACAAGCCTCTGATTTGCCGCTAGCATGCGGAAGACTGGATTTTGACGGTGCGTAAAGCGTGCGATTGCCGCAGCCAAGCTTCGCTTCCGTTGTTGCCGCCGGCCCGACCGACATGGCGGCCCCCTCGTCGCACAAGTCCGCCCCATTGCCTGCGCTTCGCCGGCCGCCCGGCCGGTGTCTTGCCCCGCCGCACGCCGGCGGGCGCTATTCATCGTCCTGCAACAAGGGAAGACCGCATGGCCAAGCGTACCCGTCAAGCGACCAAGCTCCGGCCGACCGACGCGAAGGTGCAGCCGCTGTTTGCGGTCGGCGAAGCCTGGAGTCCGCTGGAAGACGCGCGCGAGCAGAGCTATACGCGCAAGGTGCGGCCGCAGAGCGCGAACCAGCGGGTGCTGATCGAGGCCATGGGCCGGCACCACCTGACCCTGGCGCTCGGCCCGGCCGGCACCGGCAAGACCTATCTCGCCGTGGCCGCCGCGGTGGAGGCGTTCGAGGCCGGCAAGGTCGGCCGCATCATCCTGTCGCGCCCGGCGGTGGAGGCCGGCGAAAGTCTCGGCTACCTGCCGGGCGACCTGCAGGAAAAGCTCGCGCCCTATCTGCGCCCGCTCTATGACGCGCTGAACGACCGGCTCGGCGGCAAGCGGCTCAAGGCGCTGCTCGGCGACGGATCGATCGAGATCGCGCCGGTCGCCTATATGCGCGGGCGCACCTTGAACAATGCCTTCGTCGTCGTCGACGAGGCGCAGAACTGCACCTACGGCCAGATCAAGATGCTGCTGACCCGCCTCGGCTGGCATTCCACCATGGTGGTCACCGGCGATCCCGAACAGAGCGACCTGTTGCCGGGCCTGTCCGGATTGAGCGATATCGCCCGTCGGCTCGAGCCGCTGCCCGGCGTGGCGATCGTGCATCTCGACCAGCGCGATGTCGTGCGCCACCCGCTGGTGGCCAGCATGCTCGGCGTGCTGTAGAGCCGCGCCTCAGCTTCGCGCGCGCCCCGGCTCCATCCGGCAGCCGGCCAGGTTGGCGCCGTCGAGATTGGCGCCGGCCAGCGTGGCCCCGGCCAGGTTGGCATCCGCCAGGTTGGCGCCGACGAGGTTCGATTCCGTGAGGTCGACGTCGGACAGGTTGGCCATGCTCAGGTTGGCGTTGGCCAGATTGACGTTTTTCAGGCAGCAGCCGCTGAGGTTGGCGGGCCAGAAGCGGCCGGTTGTCGTGCCGTCTGGCCGCTTGATCTCGACCGGGCCGAGGTTGACGTTCGCCATGCTCGATCCCGTGGCATTGGCCCGTGCCAGATTGACGCCGTCGAGGCTCGCGTTGTCGAAATTGCACTCGGTCAGGTTGGCGCCGGCGAGGTTCGCCATGGCCAGCCGCCCGCGGGTGAAATTGGCACCCGACAGGATGCAGTCGACGAAGTTCGCTCCGCTGAAATCGATGCCGGAGAAGTCGATCATGCTGAGGTCGCGCCCGACCAGGTCGGCGCGGGCGCCGCTGGCGCCGAGGCTCTCGGCCCAGAGCTGGTGGCTGGCGATGATGCGCTGAATATCGTCCGCCAGGCTGGAGATCGACAGCACGATCTTGGCCCCGGCCAGCGAGCACTTGGAGAAATCGACACCGGCGATGTTGGAACCGGTGAAATCAGCACCTTCGAGATTGGCGCCGGCCACCTGCGCCCCGCGCAGGTCGGCGCCGCGCAGGTCCGCCTGGGTCATGTTGGCCTGCGCCAGGTTCACGCCGGCCATGGTGGCGCCGCAGAGGACGGCGCCCTGCATGTCGGCGCGGGCAAGCTGGGCGTTGGTCAGGTTGGCGCCGGTCAGGTCGGCGGCGCTGAGGCCGGCATCGGCCAGGTTGGCGCCGGCCAGGTTGGCGCGGGTCAGGTTGGCCTCGTTGAGCTCCACCCGGCCGAAGTCGGAACGGACGAATGACACCTCGCCCTGCTTGGCGGGGCTCATCAGCGCACCCTTGCGCAGGTCGACATCGACCAGTTTGGCGCGGGTCAGGTTGGCATCGCGCAGTTTGACGCCGCGCAGGTCGGCGCCGGTAAAGTCCGCGTCGGTCAGGTCGGCGCCGGTAAAATCGGCCGAGAACAGGTCGCAGGACTGGAAGTTGGCGCGGGCGAGCCGTGCATGGGACAGGTCGCAGCCGGTCAGCTTGGCGGATTTGACGTTGAGGCCCGGCATGTTGGAGCCGGCCAGGCTCTCCAGGGTCAGGTCGGCGCGGATGCCGCCCGGCTTGCCCGCCAGCCAGCGCTCGTGCAGATCGAGCAGCCTGATGATTTCTTCCGGCGTCTTCGACATTTCGGCGTAATCCCCGCAGCCCAGCATCCGGTTGCCGCCTGCGGCACTCGAAAACGGCCGTCGCAAGGCCCTGCAAGGTTAAAGATGATTGGTAAAGGGAAGTTTAAGCCGGATCAAAGTCCTACCTCGGCCCGCGCAAATTCTTGCAAACGCCGCAGAATTGCCTGTTTGGCGGGTGCTCCCAGGGCGGAATTCTCGGCTCGGGACCGGATCGCCGACAATGCGTCCGCTGGCGTGTCGGGGAGACGGGCGAGCGTATCCAGGATATGGGCGACGACGACCCGCTTTGGCACGTCGCCGCGCACTTCCCGTTCCAGCTTGAAAAGCTGCTCCAATCGTGCCGCCGGTTCCGGGCTCGTGAAGCGGATCTCGCCGGCGCCGCCGACGATCTGCAGCCGACGGGAGCGGGTGACAATGGCATCCGCCATCGGGGCGCCGCCGATCACCCCGCCTTGGTCGTCCTTGAGCTTGTCGATCAGGCTGGTGAAGACGGCGCTCTGGGCGAAATTCTCGCCGCGGGTGAGCGGCCGTTCGCCGGCGATCTCGCGCCGCAGCCGGTCCAGCAGGACGGCGCGGCAGGCCGGCATGCCATGGGTCACGATCAGACGGTTGAGCTGCTCGAAGGCCGGCATGGCGCCAGCAACCTTGCCGTCGTGCCGCCCGGTCGCGACCAGGGCCAGGGTGAGCAGGGCGCCGCCGAGATGCGGTTGGCGGCCGAGCAATTCGATGATCAGCGAGGCTGAGCCCAGCACGTCCGCGAGCAGCCCGTCGATCAGGCCGAGGGCCGGCGCGTCGAGACCTTCGACCACCAGCGGCAGCAGCTTCTCCAGCTTCTCGCCGAAGCTGCGCGTGCCGTCGAGGTGGCGGGCGAGTGCCAGCCGGGTGACGAAATCCGCCTCCGAGGCGTTCGGCGTCTTGCGCTTGGCATCGGCCATCAGGCCCATCAGGCCGCCGTCGCCGAGCTTCGGCAGGCCGCGGCTCGCCAGCGCGTCGCGGGCGCGGCCGGTCTGCTGCGCCATCAGCTTGTGCAGCACCTCGGCGCGTTCCTTGGTGTCGATCTTGCGCTCGGCGGCCTGCAGCGCCGCGATCTTGTGGATCGCCGCGCCGGTCAGATTGCCGGCGGCATCGAGCTTCTTGAAATAGCGGTAATCGTGCAGCAGCTCGGTCGGCGTCAGGCCGTTCCGGTCGAGATAGGCGCGCAGCAACTGGCCGATGGCGCGGCGGCTGGCGTCGCCGCAGAGATCGTCGACCGTTTCGCACCAGGCGACACGATCGGGGGTCGCGGAAAGGGTGATGTCCTTCTTCTTCGGAAGCTCGCCGCGCTTCTGCTCGAAGATCGGCTTGACGGTGGCGAAGCCGCTGAGCATGGCGCGCTCGCGCTCGACCTTGACCGCCTCGTACTTGTCGCTGGCGAGCAGCTCCTCGGCGTGCGCGATGGCCTTTTCTTCGTCGTCGATGACGCGGTCAATGGTCCAGCGGCCCTCGACCAGGGTCGAGACCTCGCACTGGATGATGCGGTTCTTCAGCACAGCCCCTCCGCCGGGTATATCGCTGCCGGCGCCCGATGGTAGGGGAGGAATGGTAAACGGGGCGTTGCCACCGGCGCCGCGGCGGCCGGCCGGCGTTCAGCCCCTCAATCGATGGCGGTATGGACGAAGTTGCTGATCACGTCGAGGCGCCGGCTGTGCCAGGGATCGGGAACCCGGCAGTTGCTGAGATAGGCGAAGGAAACGCCCGAATCCGGATCGCCCCAGCAATAGGATGAACCGACGCCGCCATGGCCGAAGGTGCGCGGCGAGCCAAGCGAGCC
>DATKQA010000543.1:0-5049 GCA_035523835.1 Candidatus Sulfotelmatobacter sp. | reverse complement strand
TCCCGGCCGCCAGCGGACGGTGCAGATCGCCAACCGCGTGGCCGGCCGGCGCGTGCTCGAGGTCGGCGTCGGTACCGGCCTCTCGCTCGCCAGCTACCGCCGCGACCTCAGCGTCACCGGCATCGACATTTCCGACGAGATGCTGCGCCAGGCGCGCCGCCGGGTCGCCGCCAAGCAGCTCCGCCATGTCGAGGCGCTCTACAACATGGATGCGGAGAACCTCGCTTTCGCCGACGACAGTTTCGACACGGTCATCGCCATGTATGTGGCTTCGGTGGTGCCGCACCCCGACCGGCTGCTGGCCGAGGTCCAGCGCGTGTGCAAGCCCGACGGCCAGATTCTGATCGTCAATCATTTCGCCGAGACGCGCGGGCTGCGCGGGCGCCTGGTGCGGAGCCTGTCGCGCTGGTCGACCAAGCTCGGCTGGCGGCCGGACTTCACGCTCGAACCCTTCCTGCGCCACGGCCGGCTCGACGTGCTCGAGACGGAGCGGGCGGCGCCGTTCGGCCTGTTCACCATCCTCCTTTGCCGCAACGCCAAGCGCGACGGGTCGCGCCATCCGGACAAAACAGCATCGGGCAGGCAGCATGCGTTCCGCCACTGAGCCGCAATCGAACTTCGCCCGGCTGAGCGCCGCCACCGACGAGAGCACCTCGTCGTGGTTCAGCTTCTGGAGCCGGCCGGCGAAGATTCACGTCGGCGAGCGGCACCTGCGTGCCCGCTATCGGGTGACGGTCGACCGCTTCCTCGCCGCCTTCCCCGACACGCAGGGCAAGCGCATGCTCGACTACGGCTGCGGCGAGGCGCTGGACGCCGGGCGGCTGGCCGCCGCCGGCATGGACGTGCTGCTCTACGACCGCTCGGAATATTTCCACCGCCGCCTGGTGCCGCGCTTCGCCGGCGCCAAGGGCGTCAGCGTGCTCGACAATGCCTCGCTCGGCAGCCTGCCGGCGGCCTCGGTCGATCACCTGCTGGTCTGCTCGGTGATCCAGTATCTCGACGGCAACGAGCTTGCCGCGCTGATCCGCCTGGCCCACGAGCTGCTCAGGCCGGGCGGCGTGCTGATCCTCGCCGACATCATCCCCGACAGCCTGGAAACCCTGCCCGACACGCTCGACTTCCTCGCCTACAGCATCCGCCACCGCTTCCTCTTCAGCGGCCTGCGCACGCTCTTCGACATGGTGATGACCAACTACCGCTCGCACCTGCGCGAGAACGATCTCGCCCGCTATAACCTCGCCGCGCTTTCGGCGCAGCTCGCCGAGCACGGCTTCGTGCCGAGCCTCGCTCCCCGCAACATCGGCATCAGCCGCGCGCGCAAGACGCTGTTCGCCCGCAAGCCGGCCTGAAGGCCGCCGCCCGGACCCCTCAGCGGCCGGTGAAACGCGGCGGCCGCTTCTCCAGGAACGAGGCGACGCCCTCGGCATAGTCGCCCGAGGTGCGGGTCAGCGCATGCTGGTCGGCGTCCATGTGGGTGACCGCGTGGCCGAGCGGATTGGCAGCGACATTGATGGTCTGCTTGATCATGCGCACCGGCACCGGCGGCATCGCGGCCACCTGCTCGGCCATGGCGAGCGCCCGGGCGAAGGCCTGGCCCGGCGGCACCACCTCCTCGACCAGGCCCCAGCCGAGCGCCTGGGCGGCGGGAATGCGGTCGGCCAGGATGACGATCTGCTTGGCCCGCGCCGGCCCGACCAGGCTGACCAGGCGCGGCAGGCTCTGCCAGCTCATGTTCATGCCGCGGCGGATTTCCGGGACATAGAGCGAGGCGCCCGCGCCGGCGATGCGCATGTCGCAGGAGACGGCGAGCGCCACGCCGCCGCCGATGCAATGGCCCTCGATGGCGACGAAGGTCATCGGCGCCAGCTCCTCCCAGGCGCGGCAGAGCCGCGGCCCGGCACTGGTCAGCAGCCGCCGTTCGGCGAGGCCGGCGCTCTGCAATTGCGGCCCGTGCACGTCCTTGAGGTCGGCGCCGACGCTGAACACCTCGGCCGTGCCGGTGAGCACGATCGCCGAGGTCTCGACATCCTCCTCGAAGGAACGCGCCGCCTGCATCAGCTCGCGCATGAGCTGGCGCGACAGCGCGTTGCGGCCGTCCTTGCGGTCGAAACGCACGACGGCGACGCGGCTGCGCTGTTCGATGCTGACATAGTCCCAGGCCATCGCTTGCGCCCGCCTCAGCCGCCGCTCGCCTGGCGGATCATGTTGATGATGCCGGAGAAGTCGACGCCGCCGTTGCCGGCCTCGGCATAGCGGCCGTAGACGGCGGCGGCTTCGGCGCCGAGCTCGGTCTTGGCGCCGGCGCTCTGCGCCGCGGCCTGCGCCAGCCTGAGGTCTTTCAGCATCATGTCGGCGGTGAAGCCGGCCTGGTAGCCGCGATTGGCGGGCGAGGTCGGCACCGGCCCGGGCACCGGGCAATAGGTGGTGAGCGACCAGCACTGGCCCGACGACTTCGCGCTGATGTCGAACAGCTTGGCATGGTCGAGGCCGAGCTTCTCCGCCAGCACGAAGGCCTCGCTGACCGCGATCATCGAGATGCCGAGGATCATGTTGTTGCAGATTTTCGCCGCCTGGCCGTTGCCCGAGGGGCCGGCGTGCACGATGGTCTTGCCCATGGCCTCGAGATAGGGCCTGGCCCGCGCGAAGGCGGCGTCCGGCCCGCCGACCATGAAGGTGAGCGTCCCGGCCGAGGCGCCGCCGACGCCGCCGGAGACCGGCGCGTCGATCATGGCCATGCCGGCCTCGGCCGCGGCCTTGCCGACGGCGCGGGCGCTGTCGACGTCGATGGTCGAGGAATCGATGAACAGCGTGCCCTTCCGCGCCGCCGCGAGGATGCCGCCGGCGCCGAGATAGACCGCGCGCACGTGCTGCCCGGCCGGCAGCATGGTCACCACCACCTCGGCGCCGGCCGCCGCCTCCGCCGCCGATTTCGCCGCCGCGGCGCCGGCCTCGGTGCAGCGCGCCACCAGCGCCGGCGCCAGGTCGAAGACGCGCAGCTTGTGTCCCGCCTTGATGAGGTTCAAGGCCATCGGCCCACCCATGTTGCCGACGCCGATGAAGCCGATCTCCGCCATGCCTTCCTCCCTGGTTGCCGGTGCTGCCCGGGCGAGCTTACTCCCAGTCGTAGCCGAGGTCGCCCTCCGGCAGCGGCGCGAAATAGGCTTCCACGTCGGCCGCCGAAACTTCCGCGAGGCTGGCCGGCCGCCATTGCGGCTTCTGGTCCTTGTCGATGACCACGGCGCGCGTGCCCTCGTAGAAATCGTGGCCGCGGATGACGCGGCTCGCCATGCGCCATTCCATGCGCATGCAATCGTCGAAATCGCGCGTCGCGCCCTCGCTCACCTCGCGATGGGCAAGCTTCAGGCTGGTCGGCGATTTGGTGCCGAGCGCCGCCAGCGTCTCGGCGGCGAAGTCGCCCGCCTCTGCCGCCAGCGCGGCGACGATCGCCTCGACGCTTGGCAAGACGAAGACGCGATCGATCAGCGCGCGATGCTGCGCCAGGCTGGGCTCGCCGGCGAAGGCGACGAAGCGGCGGATGACGGCGGCGACCATGTCGTGCGCCGGATCGGCGAGCGGCGCCGCGATCAGCGCCGCCTGCAGATCGGCGAGGCGGGCCGCCGGCACGTAGAACTGCGCCACGCCGGCATAGACCGCGTCGGCCGCCTTGAGCCGCGCCCCGGTCAGCGCCAGGTAGCGGCCGACGGCGCCGGGACAGCGCGGCAGGAAATAGCTGCCGCCGACATCGGGAAACAGGCCGATGCCGGTCTCCGGCATGGCGAACAGCGTGTTCTCGGTGGCGATGCGATGGCTGCCGTGCACCGAGACGCCGACGCCGCCGCCCATGACGATGCCGTCGAGCAGCGCGACATAGGGCTTGGGGAAACGGTGGATGCGCGCGTTCAGCCGGTATTCGTCGTGATAGAAGCGGAACGGATAGTCGCGGCCGGCGCGGCCCTCGTCGTAGAGCTTGCGGATGTCGCCGCCGGCGCAGAAGGCGCGGCTGCCCTCGCCGCGGATCAAGAGCGCCTTGACCGCGGGATCGTGCTCCCATTCCTTCAATTGCGCGTCGAAGGCGACGCACATCTCGTGGGTCAGCGCGTTCAGCGCCTTCGGTCGGTTGAGCGTGACCCGCGCCAGGTCGCCGCTCCGCTCGAACAGGATGTCGCCCGCCGCCTCGCTCATCGCCCTGGCCCGCCTTCAGCCGACGCCGAGCAGCCGGCGGGCGATGATGACGCGCATGATCTCGTTGGTGCCTTCGAGGATCTGGTGCACGCGCACGTCGCGCAGATAGCGCTCGATCGGATAATCCTTGAGATAGCCGTAGCCGCCGTGGATCTGCAGCGCCTCGTTGCAGACGGCGAAGCCGGTGTCGGTGGCGAAGCGCTTGGCCATGGCGCAATGCAGGGTGGCCTCGGCGTCGCCGGCATCGAGCCTGGCCGCGGCGCGATGGATCATCAGCCGCGCCGCCTCGAGTTCGGTCGCCATGTCGGCGAGCTTGAACTGCAGCGCCTGGAAACTCGCGAGCGGCTGGCCGAACTGGTTGCGCACGCCCATGTGCGCCCGCGCATGTTCGAGGCAGGCGCGGGCCCCGCCGATCGAGCAGGCGCCGATATTGAGCCGGCCGCCGTCGAGCCCCATCATGGCGATCTTGAAGCCGTCGCCCTCGGCGCCGATCAGGTTCGCCGCCGGCACGCGGCAATCCTGGAAATTGAGCATCGCCGTCGGCTGCGAGTTCCAGCCGAGCTTGCGCTCCTGGGCGCCGAAGCCGAGGCCGGGGGTGCCGTTCTCGACCACCAGGCAGGAGATGCCCTTCGGCCCCTCGGCCCCGGTGCGCACCATGCAGACATAGACGTCGGAACGGCCGCCGCCGGAGATGAAGGCCTTGGCGCCGTTCAGCACGTAATGCTCGCCGTCGCGCCTGGCGCGGGTCTTGAGCGCGGCGGCGTCGGAGCCAGAGCCCGGCTCGGTCAGGCAATAGCTGGCGCAATGCGCCATGCTGACCAACTTGGGCAGGAATTTCTTGCGCTGCGCGTCATTGCCAAACCGGTC
>DATKQA010000542.1:0-5658 GCA_035523835.1 Candidatus Sulfotelmatobacter sp. | reverse complement strand
GGAATTGACCGAGGCCTGGGTTCGCCACCTCACGCCGTTCTTCAACGAAAAAGTGCTGAACCTCCAGGGCAGCGAGACCATCACCCGGCCCGAGCGGGCAACGATCGCGCACTTTACCGTCGACCGGTCCGACTGTTTCGCCTTCGCCTTCCTGGACGGCGATACCGGTTCGACGCCGCTGCAAAAGGCGCCGCGCCAGGTGCGCGGCTACTACTGCTCGGGCGAGGGCGGCCGGTTGGATGATTATGCCATCGCCCAGGTTTTGGACGGCATCCGCACGACGCCATGACCGGCCGGCGAGGCGATCTGCCCTGAATTCACCGCATTCCTGGCCTGAAATTGACCCAGCCGCCGGCGATAGAGGAATGCTAGGAAGTCGGCCAGGGTGGGAGAGGCCGCCGGGCGACGCTGTGAGCGCGGTGCGGGCGCAGAATCGGACCTATGGGACAAGGTAAGCGGCAAGCGTCGCGGCGGGCGGTGCCCGAACTGCGGGGCGAACAGCGAATTGATCTGACGGTGGCACGACGCAAATCGAGCGGAAAGCAGGCCGGCGGGCCGCGGCCGAAGCGTGCCGGCGGAGATGGCCAGCGCGGCGGCCGGTCGGGGCGTGTGCGCGCGCGCTATCGCCGTTGGCTGGGCTGGGGCCTGGCGCTCGCCGTCTGGGGCATCGTCCTCGTCGTCGGCGTGGTCGCCTATTGTGCCTATGACCTGCCCGATGTCAGCAAGCTCAACCAGGTCGACCGGCATCCCTCGGTCACCCTGATGGGAGCGGATGGCACCGCCATCGCCACCTTCGGCGACCTCTACGGCGATTTCGTGCCCTTGAGGGAGATGCCGCCGGCCTTGCCCGCCGCTGTGCTGGCGACCGAGGACCGGCGCTTCTACAGCCACTTCGGCATCGACATCTTCGGCCTGCTGCGCGCCACCCTGGCCAATCTGCGCGCCGGCCAGGTGGTGCAGGGCGGCTCCACCATCACCCAGCAGCTCGCCAAGAACGTCTTTCTCACCCCCGCGCGCACCCTGAAGCGCAAGGTGCAGGAAGTGCTGCTGGCGCTCTGGCTGGAGCACAATTTCAGCAAGCAGCAGATCCTCACGCTCTATCTCAACCGGGTCTATTTCGGCGCCGGCACCTACGGCGTCGATGCGGCGTCGGAGCGCTATTTCGGCAAGTCGGTACGCCAGCTCGACCTGGCGGAATGCGCCATGCTGGCCGGCCTCCTGAAGGCGCCCTCGCGCTTCGCACCGACCGCCAACCTGGCCGGTGCGCGCGAGCGGGCGGCGCAGGTGCTGGCCAACATGGAGGATGCGCATTACATCACCGCCGCCCAGGCGCGGGCCGCCGCGGCGCATCCGGCCAGCGCCGTGCAGCCGGCCACGTCGCTCCGCAACGCGCGCTACTTCGCCGACTGGGTGATGGACGAGGTCAACGACGATATCGGGCCGGGCTGGTCCGATATCGTGGTGACGACGACACTCGATCCGCGGCTCCAGGCCGATGCGGAAAAATCGGTCGAGGCGGTGCTCAACAAATCCGGCGAGGCGCGCGACGCGCAGCAGGCGGCGCTGGTGGCGCTGGATCACGACGGGGCGGTCAAGGCCATGGTCGGCGGCCGCGACTATCGCGACAGTCCCTTCAATCGCAGCACCCAGGCCAGGCGCCAGCCGGGATCGGCCTTCAAGCTCTTCGTCTATCTCGCCGGTCTCGAGGCCGGCCTGACGCCCGACACGACCATGGTCGACCAGCCGGTCAGCGTCGGCAAATGGCAGCCGAAGAACGACAACGGCCGCTACCAGGGCGAGGTCAGCCTGCGCGATGCCTTCGCCCACTCCATCAACACCGTCTCGGTGCAGATATCGCAGCGCGTCGGCATGCAGCACGTGATCGACATGGCGCACCGGCTCGGCATCTCGGAAGACTTGCAGCCGGTGCCCTCGCTGGCGCTCGGCACGTCGGAGGTGAACCTCCTGGAACTCGCCAGCGCCTATGACCAGGTGGCCAACGGCGGCTACGGCGTGGTGCCGCATGGCATCAGCGAAATCCGCAGCCGCGACGGCCAGATACTCTATCGCCGGCTGGGCAGCGGCCCGGGGCGGGTGCTGAGCGAGGAGGTCGACCGCGAGATGAACCAGCTCCTCGCCGGCGTGGTCGAGAGCGGCACCGGCCGCGCCGCGCTGCTCGATCGTCCGGCGGCGGGCAAGACCGGCACCACCCAGGATTTCCGCGATGCCTGGTTCATCGGCTATACCGCCGACCTGGTCGCCGGCGTCTGGGTCGGCAATGACGATGCGGAGCCGATGAAACGCGTCACCGGCGGCTCCCTGCCGGTGCGCATCTGGCGCGACTTCATGCTGGCCGGCGAATCCGGCCAGCCGCCGCAGCCCCTGCTGGCGGGCGTGCCGGGCGCCGCGGGCGGCACGGTGACGCCTTCGCATCGGAGCCTGTGGGACAAGATCATCGCCGAATTCGGCCAGTCGACCAGCCGGCCGGCCGCGGTCGGCGGCACCGTGACGCCGCGCGCCGATTCCGGCATGTATCACAGCAATACCGATCCCGCCCCGCAGGTCGGCCCGGCAATCATTCGTTAAGCCTGACACGGGAGAATCGCGCCGGCGCAGAGTCTTTGCGAGAGCGCGATGGCATCGGAAACCGACAGGGCCTGGCTCGCGGCCGTCTTCAGCTTCGTCCTGGTCGCCGATCTCTTCGTCGCCGGCGGCGTGCTCTGGACCTCGGAGCTTCGGGCCGGGCACGTCTTCGTCGATTTCTTCATGATCTGGTCGGCCGCCCGCTACGTGCTCGAAATCGGCACCGGCGGCTTCTACGATCCCGAACCGCTGCGCGCCTTCCAGTCGATCCTGCTCGGCCAGGCGCACGGCTGGCATCCCTTCCCCTATCCGCCGATCTTCCTCTTCGCCGTGTTGCCCTTGGGGTTGCTGCCCTACTTCTGCGCCTACGCCGTTGCCATGATCGCCAGCATGGCCGGGCTGATCGGTGCTGCCGCCGGGCGCCGGCCGTCCGCCCTGTTCGTTGCGGCGCTCCTCACCTCGCCGGCGGCGGTGGTCAATTTCCTTTACGGCCATAACGGCTTTTTCAGCGCCGCGTTGCTTGCCGGCGGGGCACGGCTGCTGCGCGAGCGGCCGGTCGCCGCCGGTGTGCTGTTCGGCCTGCTCTGCTACAAGCCGCAACTCGCGCTCGCCGTGCCGGTGGCGCTGGTTGCCGCCGGCGCCTGGACGACGCTGGCCAGCGCCGTGCTGACCGCGCTCCTTGCCGCGCTCGCCAGCCTCGCCGTGTTCGGCATGCGGGCCTGGGAAGACTGGCTCGCCTTCCTGCCCTACTTTTCCAAGACCGTGCTGGCGCATGGCGACGAGTTCTTCGCCAAAATGTCGAGCCTGACGCCGGCATTGCTGCGCATCGGCATGCCGTTCCCGGCGACGATGGCGGTGCAGTTCCTCGCCGCCGCCGTGGTGCTGGCGGTGCTCTGGCTCGCCTTCCGCCGCGGCGCGCACGGTCCGGCCGCCGGCGCGCTGCTGCTCACCGCGCCGTTCCTGGTCACGCCCTACGCCTATTCCTACGACCTGCCGCTGGTCGCGGTGGCGGTGCTGTGGCTGGGTGGGCAATTGCTCGAACGTGGCGCCAGCGCGGCCGAGCGGATCGCGCTGACGCTGGCCTGGACCGCGCCGCTCGCCGCGATGTTCCCGTTGCCGCCGCTGCTGGCGCCGGCGGTGCCGCTCGCGCTCGGCGCCTGCTTCGCCGTCGCCGCCCGCCGCTGCTGCGCGGGCGCGCACCCGCCTGCCGACGACATGCGTCGCGTCGCCCAGGCGGCAGCCGCGGCAACCGCCGGCGCCGAGGGCTGCCCGGCCATGGCGCGTCATCTCACGGAAACGACTCCGTAAATTTATGCCGTGACATGAGCCGGCGAGGCCTTGCCGTGGGCTTGGCGCGGCAGCCCAGGCTTGTGGCATAGTTTCCCGGCGGGGCCGGCCTTCGGTGCGGCCCTCGTCTGTCGCGCTGGTCGGGGAGGTTCGTCATGGATCTGCGTTTCACGCCTGAGGAACAGGCCTTCCGCGCCGAAGTGCGCGAATTCCTGGAGAGCGCACTGCCGCCCTCGATCCGCCAGCACCTGCGCGACGGCAAGGGCACCAGCAAGACGGAACTGGTCACCTGGCAGCGCATCCTCAATGCCAAGGGCTGGGCGGTGCCGCACTGGCCGGTGCAATGGGGCGGCCAGGACTGGACGCCGGTGCAGCGCTACATCCTGCGCAACGAGATGGAAGCCATGCCGGCGCCGGCGCCGCTCGGCTTCGGCACCGCCATGGTCGGACCGGTCATCATCGCCTTCGGCACCGAGGCGCAGAAGAAGCGCTTCCTGCCGCGCATCGCCAATCTCGACGACTGGTGGTGCCAGGGCTTTTCCGAGCCGGGCGCCGGTTCCGATCTGGCCTCGCTCAAGACCGCGGCGCGGCGCGAGGGCGACCATTACATCGTCAACGGCCAGAAGACCTGGACCACGCTCGCGCAGCATGCCGACTGGATCTTCTGCCTGACCCGCACCGACCCCAAGGCGAAGAAGCAGGAGGGCATCTCCTTCCTGCTCATCGACATGAAGACCCCGGGAATCACCGTGCGGCCGATCATCACCATCGACGGCAGCCACGAGGTGAACGAGGTCTTCTTCGATGACGTCAAGGTGCCGGCGGAGAACCTGGTCGGCGAGGAGAACCGCGGCTGGGATTGCGCCAAGTACCTGCTCGGCAACGAGCGGACGGGCGCGGCGCGGGTCGGCGTGTCGATCGAGCGCATCCAGCGCCTGAAGCGGCTGGCGGCGGCGGAACGCGACGGCGACACGCCGCTGATCGACGATCCCGCCTTCCGCGCCAAGGTCGTCGCGCTCGAGGTCGAACTGAAGGCGCACGAGATGACCACGCTCCGCGTCCTGGCGACGGAGCAGAACCGCGGCAGCAAGGCGCCCAATCCGCTCTCCTCGATCCTGAAGATGCGCGGCACCGAGATCGGCCAGGCGATCACCGAACTCTATGTCGAGCTCGCCGGTCCCTACGGCCTGCCCTACAAGGCCGACCAGGACGATCGCTGGAACGAGCCGCCGCTCGGGCCGGAATGGGCGGGCGTGGTGCAGCCGGCCTATTTCAACTACCGCAAGGCCTCCATCTACGGCGGCTCGAACGAGATCCAGCACAATATTCTGGCCAAGGCCGTGCTCGGACTGTGACGATCGGCAAGGCGGCCACCGGGGGGATGTCATGGATTTCGATTTGAGCGAAGAGCAGCGGCTGCTGCAGGACAGCGTCACCCGCCTGATGGCGGACCGCTATGGATTCGAGGCGCGCAAGGGCTATGCCGCCAAGCCGCCCGGCTGGAGCCGCGAGCTCTGGACGCAATATGCCGAGCTCGGCCTGCTCGGTCTCGCCTTTGACGAAAAACACGGCGGCAGCGGCGGTGGCGCCGTGGAGACCATGATCGTGATGGAAGCTTTCGGCCGCGGCCTGGCGCTGGAACCCTATGTCCCGACCGTTGTGCTCGGTGCCGGGCTGATCCAGGCCGGCGGCAGCGCGGCGCAGCAGAACGCGCTGCTGCCCGCCGTCGCCGCGGGCAGGCTGCTGCTGGCCTTTGCCCATACCGAGCGGCAGTCGCGCTATGCCCTG
>DATKQA010000541.1:0-2641 GCA_035523835.1 Candidatus Sulfotelmatobacter sp. | reverse complement strand
CAGGGCATCACCAAGGCGAGCCTGCAGACCCACAGCTTCATCAGCGCCGCCTCCTTCCAGGAGACGACGCGGGTGCTGACCGAGGCGGCGACCGCCGGCAAGGTCGATCAGCTCTCCGGGCTGAAGGAGAACGTGATCGTGGGACGGCTGATCCCGGCCGGCACGGGCAGCGTGATGAACCGGCTGCGGGCGATCGCGGCCGGGCGCGACCAGCGGGCAGTCACGCCGCGTCCGGGCACGCCGGCGATCGAGGGCGGGCGCCAGGCCGCCGAATAGGCGATCCGCGCCGCCGCACGCCCTGCGGCGCACCCCGTGCAATGAAGGCCGGCACCGTAATCGGTGCCGGCCTTCGTCTTTTCTGCGGCTTGCCTGCCGGTCCCGGGCGCCCCCGCGCCTGACCCGCGCTTGACCCGCGCTTGACTTGGCGGCCGGCCGCTCGTAGGTATCCCGCCCTCGGCCAACCGCGCATCCGTTCGGGATGGCCGTCTGTTTGCAGGCACCAGCGCGTGCGGCGCCGCAGCCCGACCGGGAGGGGCTGGCCAAGGCCGCAGGCAAGATGGAAACCCGCAGGGCTGGCGATGCCAGCCGATGCGGGAATTGGCTGTGGAAGAGACGGTTCGATCGGACGGGCGGCGGGAAAGGCCGCGCCGACGCCTTCGTCATCGGGAATACGGAACTGGCATGCCGACCATCAACCAGCTGATTGCCAAGGGACGCGAGCCCGCGGCCAAGCGCAACAAGGTGCCGGCGCTGCAGGGTTGCCCGCAGAAGCGGGGCGTCTGCACGCGCGTCTACACGACGACGCCGAAGAAGCCAAACTCGGCGCTGCGCAAGGTGGCGAAGGTGCGCCTCACCAACGGCTACGAGGTGGTGAGCTACATCCCCGGCGAAGGGCACAATCTGCAGGAACACAGCGTGGTGCTGATCCGCGGCGGCCGCGTCAAGGACCTGCCCGGCGTGCGGTACCATATCCTGCGCGGCGTGCTCGACACCCAGGGCATTGCCAAGCGCCGCCAGCGTCGCTCGCTGTACGGCGCGAAGCGGCCGAAGTGAGGGTCGTCGTGGTGAGGAGAGTCGCATGAGTCGCCGCCGCCGTGCCGTCAAGCGCGAGATCCTGCCGGACCCGAAGTTCGGCGACGTGGTGATCACGCGTTTCATGAATGCGCTGATGTACGACGGCAAGAAGTCGGCCGCCGAGGGCATCGTCTACGGCGCCCTGGACGTGATGAAGAAGCGTGGCGGCTCCAGCGCCGATCCGGTGCGGATGTTCCACGAGGCGCTGGACAACGTGAAGCCGGCGGTCGAGGTCCGGTCGCGCCGGGTCGGCGGCGCCACCTATCAGGTGCCTGTCGAGGTGCGGGCCGAGCGCCGGCAGGCGCTGGCGATTCGCTGGATCATCGATGCCGCCCGCAAGCGGGGCGAGCACACGATGGAGGACCGGCTTTCGAACGAGCTGCTGGACGCGGTGAACAATCGCGGCTCGGCGGTGAAGAAGCGCGAGGATACCCATCGGATGGCTGAGGCCAACAAGGCCTTCAGCCACTACCGCTGGTAAGATTGGCGCCACGAGCAGTTAACCCGAAGCGACAGTAGCGGGCACCGGAGACAGGACGATGGCCAAGGCGAAGTTCGAGCGCAACAAGCCGCACTGCAACATCGGCACGATCGGCCATGTCGATCATGGCAAGACGTCGCTGACCGCGGCGATCACCAAGATCCTGGCCAAGACCGGTGGCGCCACCTTCACGGCGTATGACCAGATCGACAAGGCGCCGGAGGAGCGCGCCCGCGGCATCACGATCTCGACCGCGCATGTCGAGTACGAGACGAAGAAGCGCCACTACGCGCATGTCGACTGCCCCGGTCACGCCGACTACGTGAAGAACATGATCACGGGTGCGGCGCAGATGGACGGCGCGATCCTGGTCGTGTCGGCGGCCGACGGCCCGATGCCGCAGACCCGCGAGCACATCCTGCTGGCGCGCCAGGTCGGCGTGCCGGCGCTGGTCGTGTTCCTCAACAAGGTCGACATGGTCGACGATCCCGAGCTGCTCGAACTCGTGGAGATGGAGGTGCGCGAGCTGCTCTCCTCCTATCAGTTCCCGGGCGACGACATCCCGATCATCCGCGGCTCGGCGCTGATGGCGCTCGAGGAGAAGAACCCCGAGCTCGGCGAGCAGGCGGTGCTGAAGCTGATGGAGGCGGTCGACGCCTATATCCCGCAGCCGGAGCGCCCGAAGGACCGTCCGTTCCTGATGCCGATCGAGGACGTGTTCTCGATCTCCGGCCGCGGCACGGTGGTCACCGGACGCATCGAGCGCGGCGTGGTGAAGGTCGGCGACGAGGTCGAGATCGTCGGTCTGCGCGACACCCAGAAGACGATCGTCACGGGCGTCGAGATGTTCCGCAAGCTGCTCGATGCCGGCGAGGCCGGCGACAACGTCGGCGCGCTGCTGCGCGGCACCAAGCGCGAGGAAGTCGAGCGCGGCCAGGTGCTGGCGAAGCCCGGCTCGATCACGCCGCACACGAAGTTCAGGTCGAGCGTCTACGTGCTGTCGAAGGAAGAGGGCGGCCGGCACACGCCGTTCTTCAAGGGCTATCGTCCGCAGTTTTACTTCCGCACCACCGACGTGACCGGCGT
>DATKQA010000540.1:0-3129 GCA_035523835.1 Candidatus Sulfotelmatobacter sp. | reverse complement strand
GTGCTCAAGGCGATCCGCGAGAACGAGCCGCGCGCCATCTCGCTCGGCTACAACGTCGAGCGCTACAAGCTGCTCGCGTTCGTGCTGTCCGCCGCGCTGGCCGGCCTCGCCGGCTCGACCAAGGCGATCGTGTTCCAGCTCGCCTCGCTCACCGACGTGGAATGGCAGGCCTCGGGCGAGGTGGTGCTGATGACGCTGGTCGGCGGCCTGGGCACGGTGTTCGGGCCGATCGTCGGCGCCGTGGTGGTGGAAACCATGCAGACCTATCTCTCGCAATATGCCGGCGAATGGGTGCAGGTCATCCAGGGCGTCATCTTCGTCATCGTCGTGCTGCTGTTCCGGCGCGGCATCGTCGGCGAGCTGCTGGCCTATTGGCACCGCCGGAAGAACGCCGCGGCGGCGGCGCAGCCGGCGGAATAGCGCCGGAATTCAGGATTCGCGCCGCGCCGCCGGTTTGCGCTATATGATTTCCTGACATCCGAACAGGTGAGGGAGGGAATGGTCATGTCGAGCCCGGTCGACTTCCAAAAGCATGGCGCCATCGGCGTGCTGACGGTGAACAACCCGCCGGTGAACGCGCTGAGCCAGGGCGTGCGCCAGGGCCTGGCCGACGGCGTCGCCAAGGGGCTCGACGATGCCGGCGTCGCCGCGCTGATCATCATCGGCGGCGGCCGCACTTTCATCGCCGGCGCCGACATCCGCGAATTCGGCAAGCCGCTGCTGCCGCCGAACCTGCTCGACGTGCTCGACGCCATCGAGGGCAGCGGCAAGCCGGTGATCGCCGCGATCCACGGCACCGCGCTCGGCGGCGGCCTCGAGGTGGCGCTCGCCTGCCACTGGCGCGTCGCCGTCGAAGCCGGCCAGGTCGGCCTGCCGGAAGTGAAGCTCGGCCTCCTGCCCGGCGCCGGCGGCACGCAGCGGCTGCCGCGCCTGGTCGGCGCCGCGGCGGCGCTCGACATGATCGTCTCCGGCAATCCGATCGGCGCCAGGAAGGCGCTGGCCATGGGCGTGGTCGACGAAGTGGTGAGCGGCGACCTGCTCGCCGGCGCCATCGCCTTCGCCGAGAAGGTGGTCAGCGAGAAGCGCCCGCTCAAGGTGGTCAGCCGCTCGGACGACAAGGTGAAGGGAACCGATCCGAAGCTCTTCGCCGACTTCCGCAAGGCGAACGAGCGCAAGCTGCGCGGCTTCTTCGCCCCCTGGCGCTGCATCGAGACGATCGAGGCGGCCTGCACGCTCCCCTTCGCCGAGGGCATGAAGAAGGAGCGCGAGCTTTTCATGCAGTGCATGGCGAGCCCGGAGCGGGCGGCGCAGATCCACGTCTTCTTCGCCGAGCGCGAGGCGGCGAAGATTCCCGACGTGCCGGCCGACACCGTGCCGAAGAAGATCGGCAAGGCGGCGATCGTCGGCGCCGGCACCATGGGCGGCGGCATCGCCATGAACTTCGCCAATGCCGGCGTGCCGGTGAAGATCCTCGAGATCAGCCAGGAGGCGCTGGCCAAGGGCCTCGGCGTGATCGAGAAGAACTACGCCACTTCGGTCGGCCGCGGCTCGATGCCGCAGGCCGCCATGGACAAGGCCATGGGCCTGATCTCCGGCACGCAGCGCTACGAGGACATCGGCGACGCCGACATCGTCATCGAGGCGGTGTTCGAGGAGATGGACATCAAGAAGAAGGTGTTCGCCACCCTCGACAAGGTGATGAAGCCCGGCGCCATCCTGGCCTCCAACACCTCGACCCTCGACATCGACGAGATCGCCGCCGCCACCAGCCGGCCCGAGGCGGTGATCGGCACGCACTTCTTCAGCCCGGCCAACGTCATGAAGCTGCTGGAGAACGTGCGCGGCAAGAAGAGCTCCAAGGAGACCATCGCCACCGTCATGGCGATGGGCAAGCAGATCCGCAAGATTCCGGTGCTGGCCGGCAATTGCGACGGCTTCATCGGCAACCGCATGCTGGCCGGCTACGGCCGCGAGGCGAGCTTCCTGCTGGAGGAGGGCGCGACGCCCTGGCAGGTCGACAAGGTGCTGTTCGACTTCGGCCTGCCGATGGGGCCCTTCGCCATGGGCGACCTGGCCGGCCTCGACGTCGGCTGGCGCATCCGCAAGGGCAAGGCGCATCTGCGCGATCCGAAGGAGCGCTACGTCGCCATCGCCGACCAACTTTGCGAGATGGGCCGCTTCGGCCAGAAGACCGGCGCCGGCTACTACAAGTACGAGGGCCGCAACGCCGTGCCCGATCCGATGGTCGAGCGGATGATCGAGGAATCGGCGAAGCGGAACGGCATCAAGCGCCGCCAGATCGGCAACGAGGAGATCATCAGCCGCTGCCTCTATCCGCTGATCAACATCGGCGCGCAGATCCTCGACGAGGGCATCGCCATCCGCGCCTCCGACATCGACGTGACCTATGTCTACGGCTACGGCTTCCCGGTCTACCGCGGCGGGCCGATGTTCTGGGCCGAGCAGATCGGCCTGGCCAAGGTGCTCGACACCATCGGGAAGTACCATGCCGAGCACGGCAAGACCTGGGCGCCGGCGCCGCTCCTGGTCAAGCTGGTCAAGGAGGGCAAGACGAGCTGGAACCAGCGCTGAGCGACGATTGCTGCAGCCGATCGACGCGGGGCGGCCGGGCGGCCGCCCCGCTGCGTTTCAGCGCTCCAGGTAGCGCCGCGTCGCCGGCCGCTCCTGCAGCCAGCGCGACCATTTCTGCAGCACCTTGCCCATGCGCTCGGGCGCGACGCCGAGCTGCACCATGGCGACGCCGCCGTTGACGGATTCGCTGTAGTCCCGGATCAGGCCGCCTGCCAGCTCGAAGCGGCTCATGCCGTCGATGACGACGCGCTTGCCGGCGAACTCCGGCACCTTCGAGGTGAAGGTCGAGAGCGACCAGGCATAGCCGATGCGCCCGTCGGAAACCGGATCGAAGAACTGCCAGTGATAGTCCTCGGCGTCGCGGTGGAACAGATCCTCCAGCATGTGCGCGATCTCGTCGCGGCCGCGATGGTCGCCGTAGATATAGTCGTGATAGACGCCGTCCGCGGTGAAGCAGGCGGCGAAGGCCTTGCCGTCGCCGGCCTCGGCAGCCTCGTTCATGCGCTTGAGCAGCGCCGCAAATTCCTCGCTCGCCGA
>DATKQA010000539.1:0-2489 GCA_035523835.1 Candidatus Sulfotelmatobacter sp. | reverse complement strand
ACATCCGACATCTTCACGCCATTCCGCTGAAGGCTGTGCATGAGGTTATCGAACGCCGCCGGCCTCATGTTGTGCAGCGCGGCACCCTGCGCGTCCGATTGCAAGCCGAAGAGCTGCGTAAAGGCCGCCGGCGCGGCCGTGCCGGTCCCGGCGAAGACGCGATCGAAAGCCGACCTGATGGCGGCGAAGTTGGTCGTCATCGTGCCAGCCGGGACGCGGCCGCCGAATTGGCGCACCATGTCGGCCCAGGGACCGCTGAAGGCGCCGGCGCTGGACCCAAAAATTCCCTGCTGCCAGATCGCACGCGCTGCATACGGATCGCCGATGCGGCCGCCGAGCGCTTGCATGAGGAAGGCTTGCGACCATCTTCCCGCGCCACCGGCGCGGATCGTGGCGTCGGCGCGGCTGAGCATGGCCGCGGCGCCCTCCGGATCGAGCCCGGGAATGCCGGTCCGCGTCAAGCCGGTGAGAGCGCCGAGATAGCCGCCGAAGTTCGGGCTCGAGAGACCGAAGCGCGCCGAGGTGGTCGCATAGGCTGCGACCGCTTTCGTGATCTCCTCGACCTGTCCCGAATACCCGGAGGCGGTGACAGCTTGTCCGATGAGATAGGCGAAACGCTTCATCTCAGATTCGCCGCTGCCGATGTCGCCGACGCGGCGCATGGTTCCGAAGAAGTCGACCGAGCGGCCGAGGTCCATTCCGGTTGCCCGCGCGAACCCGATCGCCGACCGGAGATCGCCACCCTGGAATCCGCCCGAAACTTTGGCGAGCGCATTGCCGAGCTTGGATGCCTCGGCGTAGGTGACCCCGAGTCCATCGCTGGCCTTGTGGACCTGTTGCATCAGCCCCGTGAAGGAACCGCCGAGATCGCCGGTCCGACGCTGCAAGGAGTCGATGGCCTTGGCTTCGTCCGCAACGGCGCCGACGTAGCCCTTCATCATCCCCCAGGCCTTCTGGGCGGCCATGACGGCAACAGAGCCGGCGACGCTGCCAGCAAAGCCGCCGGCGAAGCCACCACCCGCCGCAGCGCCTCCCTCGCCTTCGCCGAAGAGACCCCGGAACATCTGGCTCGTGCCGCGAAGCGTGCCGGACTGTCTCGTGGCCCCTTCGGCAAAGCCGCCGAAGAAGCCGCGATGTGTGACGCGATAACCGGCGCCATGTTCCCGCGCCGCGGCATCCAGCCCGAGCCCGCGGAAGACTTCGGCGCGGCGTGCCATCCCGGCACGCGACGACGTCTGCATCCGTGCCGCCGGAGAGTCGAAGAACTCCGCCAGGTTGGCGAAGCGCCGGCCGCCGGCGCCGCTGGCGATGAAATCGCTGTTGGCGAGCGCGGCCCGAGCGGCGTCGACGTTGATGCCGGCGCCACGGAAGCCGCGCTGGATGCGGTCCAGATTCGCATTGCCGAGGGCACGGCCGGCATCCTGGGCCGCCTTGGCGACACCCTGAAGCTCGCCCCTGAGATCGCCGGCGGCGGCGGCAACCTTCTCGATGTCGCGCGCCGCCTTGGAGCCGTCAACGCTGATCTTGATCTGTTGATCAGACATCGGCCGCTGCCTCGGTCGGAGCCGGTGCCTCGATCGCCGATGCTGCGACCTGCGCCTTGACCTTTCCGGCCTTCAGCTCCGCTTCCTTGGCGGCAAGCGCAACCGACACCGCGGCCAGCCGGCGATAGCTGACATCGTCGTCGGGGTCGAACTCGTCGACATCGAACCCGGCCGGAGCTTCGACGAGCTGGACCTTGACGGTCGCATAGGCGCCGACCATCGCGCGGAGGCCGTTGTCATCGGTTCCCTCCGGCAGAATGCGCGCCATCTCGCACATGACGCGAAAACCCAACGCCAGATTCCGGCGACGGAAAACGAAGCGGCCTTCGCCCTCGACCACAACCTCGAACTTATCCTTGCTCATCGCTCGCACTCCCCTACATTGCGCCTCGCGGCGCGGTGAAAACTAAGCCGACGACGACGCCGTGCCCGGTGACGGCAGCTCGACGCCGACGGCAGCCGCGATGCGGCGCGCGATGTCCGGCGCCGTCTTTGCGATTTCCTTCAGCAGCACCTCGGCGGCGTCCTGTGGCGCGGCGCCCGACTTACGCACCCGCGCGACGCCGCGCATGATCTTTTCCTGCGTGTGTGGTGGCGCCGCATATACCTCGGCGCGCAACAGCTCGGCTGCGCGATCCACGACGCGGAAAGCAATGGCATGTTCTGCCTTTTTCAGCCGGGCCTCGATGGATCGACGATTGAACCTCATTGCCGCGCCTCGGCCTGCCGGCGTTCGGCGGCGTGGCGGCGCTCGGCCATCCTGTCCAACACGTCCTTGCAGGCTGCTACGGCGCGGAGCGCGTAGCATCGCAAATCGAGGACGGCATCGCGGATACCGGCGCGGCTAACCTCGACGGTGACGGTGTCCAGATCGAGCGGCGCGGGGTCAAAACACATCGTCGGATACCTCGGCCTTCGGCTTCGGCACCGGCGCCTCTTCCACCT
>DATKQA010000538.1:0-4079 GCA_035523835.1 Candidatus Sulfotelmatobacter sp. | reverse complement strand
CACGCGGGCGGCGGCGCGCATCCTGGAGATGGTGCGCGGGCTCGGGCCGGAGGATCTCGTGCTCTGCCTCGTCTCCGGCGGCGGCTCGGCGCTGCTGGCGCTGCCGGCGGCAGGCCTCAGCCTCGACGACAAGCGCGCGGTGACGCGCGAGCTGCTGCGGAGCGGAGCCAACATCACCGAGATGAACTGCCTGCGGAAGCATCTCTCGGCGATCAAGGGCGGCCGGCTCGCCGCCGCCGCGGCGCCCGCGCGCGTGGTGACGCTCGCGATCTCCGACGTGCCCGGCGACGATCCCGCCACCATCGCCTCCGGTCCGACGGTGGCCGATCCCACCAGCTTCGCCGATGCCGCTGCCATCCTCTCGAAATATGCCATTTGTGAACCGCAGGCGGCGGTCGCGCATCTCGTTGCGGCAGCGGACGAAACGCCGAAACCCGGCGACCCGCGTCTTGCCGGTAGCGAGGTCCGCATCATCGCCACGCCGCGCGCCGCCCTGGAGGCCGCGGCCGCCGTGGCGCGCGATGCCGGCTTCGCCGTCGAGATCCTCGGCGACGCCCTGGAGGGCGAGGCGCGCGGCCTCGGCGCCGAGCATGCCCACCTGGCGCTGGCGCATGCGGCCGAAGGCCGCCGGCTCTGCATCCTCTCGGGCGGCGAAACTACGGTGACGGTCCGCGGCGAAGGCCGCGGCGGGCGCAATGCCGAATATCTGCTGTCGTTGGCCATTGGTCTGGACGGCGCCGCCGGCATCCATGCGCTGGCGGCGGATACCGACGGCATCGACGGCAGCGAAGACAATGCCGGCGCCGTGCTGGCGCCGGACTCGCTGGCCCGTGCTCGTGCCCTTGGTATCGATGCCCGAACGCGGCTTGCCGACAACGACGCCTATGGCTTCTTCGCCGCGCTCGACGATCTCCTGGTGACCGGGCCGACGCGTACCAACGTCAACGACTTCCGCGCCATCCTGGTCGATCCCGTGCGGCACTGAGGCCGCGTTGCGTTCGTAGAAGGGTCAGTTCCGATGCCTGCTGTCATCATCGACCGAGAGCGGATCGCCGCGACCGAGCGGCGCATCCGGCCGCATATCCGCCGCACGCCGGCCGCTGCGCTCGATGCCGCCGACTTCGGCCTGGCGCCGGGGCCGCTGACGGTGAAGCTGGAGCTGCTGCAGCATTCCGGATCGTTCAAGGCGCGAGGCGCCTTCGCCAACCTGCTGTTGCGCCCGGTGCCGCCGGCCGGCGTGGTCGCCGCCTCCGGCGGCAATCACGGCGCCGCCGTGGCCTACGCGGCCATGCGGCTCGGCGTGCCGGCGCGCATCTTCGTTCCGGCCATCTCCTCGCCGGCGAAGATCGCGCGCATCCGCGGCTACGGCGCCGATCTCGTGGTCGGCGGCGAACGCTATGCTGATGCGCTGGCGGCGAGCGAAAGCTGGACCGCAACCTCCGGCGCGCTCGCCGTGCATGCCTTCGACCAGGCCGAGACCCTGCTCGGCCAGGGCAGTATCGGCCTGGAACTGGAACAACAGGCGTCAGACCTCGACACGCTTCTGGTGGCGGTCGGCGGCGGCGGCCTGATCGGCGGCATCGCCGCCTGGTACGCCGGCCGGGTCAAGGTGGTCGGCGTGGAGCCGGAAGCGGCGCCGACCCTCTATCGTGCGCTGGAAGCCGGCCGGCCGGTGGATGCGGAGGCCGGCGGCATCGCTGCGGATTCCCTGGCGCCGAAACGCGTCGGCGAACTGGTCTTTCCCATCGCGCAAAGCCATGTCGATCACGTGGCGCTGGTCACCGACGATGCCATCCGCGCGGCGCAGGAGGCGCTCTGGCAGGCGATCAGGATCGTCGCCGAACCGGGCGCTGCCGCCGCTTTCGCCGCTCTGCTTTCCGGCCGCTACCGGCCGCGCGCCGGTGAAAGGGTCGGCGTCATGGTCAGCGGCGGCAACACCACGGCTGTCGATTTCGCTCGCTGATCGGAAAATCTGGCGCAGCCCCGGCAAGCGGCGCGGCGCCAGCGCGGCCCTGGCTGTCGAAGCAGCAGCGGTAGAGCGCGATCAGGGCGAAGGACGTACCGACCGCCGACCGATCAAGCCGCAGGTAGCCTTGCCTTCGCCCACAAGGTAAAGTCGCGCCATGCGCCGGCAACGCAATACAAAGATCGTGGCGACGCTCGGCCCGGCGAGTTCAACGCCCGCCATGATCGAGCAGCTCTTCCGCGCCGGCGCCGATGTCTTTCGCCTGAATTTTAGCCACGGCACGCGCGAGGATCATCGCGCCCGGCACCAGGCCATCCGTGCGCTGGAGCGGGCAGTCGGCCGGCCAGTCGGTATCCTCGCCGACTTGCAGGGACCGAAGCTGCGGGTTGGCACCTTCGCCGGCGGGCCGGTTACCCTGGCTGCGGGCAAAGACTTTCGCCTCGACCTCGGCACGGAACCCGGCTCGACGGCGCGCGCGCCGCTGCCGCATCCGGAGATCTTCGCCGCCCTCGGCGCCGGCGACCGGTTGCTGCTCGACGACGGCCGCATCCGCCTTCGCGTGCGGCAGGTCGGCGCCGATTTTGCCGAGACGGAAGTGGAGACCGGCGGCATCTTGAGCGACCGCAAGGGGGTCAACGTGCCGGGCGTGGTGCTGCCGTTGGCCGCCTTGACCGAGAAGGACCGGAGCGACCTGCAATTCGCCACCGACCTCGGCGTCGATTGGGTGGCGCTCTCCTTCATCCAGCGGCCCGAGGATATCGCCGAGGCGCGCAAGCTCGTCGCCGGGCGGGCCGCGGTGCTGGCCAAGATCGAAAAGCCGGCGGCGGTCGAACGGTTGGAGGAGATCATCGAGCTCTCCGATGCGCTGATGGTGGCGCGTGGCGACCTCGGCGTCGAACTGCCGGTGGAGGATGTGCCGGGGGTGCAGAAGCGGCTGGTGCGCGCGGCGCGGCGCGCCGGCCGACCGGTGGTGGTGGCGACGCAGATGCTGGAGAGCATGGTGCATGCCGCTTCGCCCACTCGGGCCGAGGTGTCCGACGTCGCCACCGCCGTCTACGACGGCGCCGATGCCATCATGCTGTCGGCGGAATCCGCTTCCGGCGAATATCCGCTCGAAGCGGTCAAGACCATGAACCGCATCGCCGAACGGGTGGAGCACGAGCCGCTCTACCGCGGCATCATGGACGCGGAGCATGCCAATCCCGAACCGACGGCGGCGGATGCGATGACCGCCGCGGCGCGCCAAGTGGCTGAGACCATCGGCGCCGCCGCCATCGTCACCTACACCACCTCGGGCTCGACCGCGCTCCGCGCCGCGCGCGAGCGGCCGCGCGTGCCGATCCTTTGCCTGACCCCGTCGCGCGACACGGCGCGTCGCCTGACCCTGGCCTGGGGCATTCATGGCGTGCCGGAGATCGATGCGACCAATTTCGGCGACATGGTCGACAAGGCCTGTCGGATGGCGCTGGCCGAAGGCTTCGCCGATGTCGGCCAGCGGCTGGTCATCACCGCCGGCGTCCCCTTCGGCACGCCCGGCGCCACCAACATCCTGCGCCTGGCCTGGGTCGGCAAGGAAGGACGTTAGGGTTAGATCGGGCTGCCTTTGACCTGGAGCGTGAGTTCCTTGACCCGCTCGCGCACCGATTCCATCTGCGGGTCGGCGGCCAGTGCGCGCCGATAGGCCTTCAGCGCTCCGGCCGGGTCGTTGAGCCGTTCGAGAATCTGGCCGAGACCGGACAGGGCGCCGAAATGGCGCGGCTCCAGGGCCAGGGTCTTCTCGATATCGGCGATCGAGGCCTGGTAATTGCCGGTGATGAAGTAGAGCGTCGCCCGCTTGTTCCAGCCCTCGGCATAGTCGGGGTCGAGCTGGACCACCGCATCGAACATGGTCTGCGCCTTGTCGTAGTCGCCGGCCGACATCGCCGTCGCACCGTTGGCCATCAACAGGTCTACGGTCGGGCTGCCCGATTCCAGCCAGATCTGCCAGATCGCCTCTTCGAGAAGCTTGGCCTCCAGCGGATTTTGCGCCGCCTGCAACCGCTCGAACAGGCCGTCCAGCCGGTCGTCGCCTTGCCGGGCCACGGCAGGCGCAGTCAAAGCCAATAGGACGATA
>DATKQA010000537.1:0-2115 GCA_035523835.1 Candidatus Sulfotelmatobacter sp. | reverse complement strand
CAAGATCTCCCGGGCAACGATATCGCTCGGGATGACCCATGGCGGGTTGAAGAAGCTTGCGTCGATCGTGGCGCGAAATTCCGGGCTCTGGTTGACCGCGACATCCTGCCCGACAATGACCCGCGTCGAGAAAACCGGCTGGTCGTCGCGATAGAGGACCAGACGTTCGTCGGCAACGTTGACCCAGGCGCGGTCGGCCGGCAGCGGGCGCGGCAGCCAGCGTTGGCGTTCGAGGTTCACCTCGATCGTGCGCAAGCGATCGGTCGCGACCTTGCGGCCGGCCAGGGCGCCCGGGCGATACTTCCGCAAGGCCTCGCGCAGCGCCCGGTAGGTCGGCGTCGACGGCGCCAGCGCCTCGATCACCGCCGCCGGATGAGGGCTGTCGATCGCGGCATCGAGCGCGGCCGCCACGTTGATCGGCCCGGGCGTCAGGGTCTCGTCATTTCTTCGCCGGTCAACCGGCACGGCGCCGCGGGCCAGCGCGTCGGCGTATGACAGGAAGGCGTCCGACAGCAACAATTCGCGATCAAGCGGCGACAACGCCGCTCTGTGCCGCAGCAGGCTGGCGTGGAACAAGTCAGGGTCGAGACCTTGATCGCCGGCGTGCAAGACCGCATTCACCAGCGAATTCGCCTGCGCCTGCCGGGTCGCCCAGACCGGCTCGAAGCCGTGGCGCGCGTAGAAGCGCTGGAGCAGCCTGACATTCAGCCGTTCGCCGGCGACGGCCAGTTCCGGCGCGCCGTCGATCAGGTTGCCGAGTTCGGTGTTGGCGTACGGCGCCAGCATGGAGACCGCATCGGGCTTGAGATCCGGGCCGATTGCGTCGGGGTCCGGATCCGCACTGCACGCCGCCAGCACACATGCCGCGGCGAGAACGATCATACCGCGGGCAATTGTATCGCGTCGGGATACTTGCGCCCAAGGGGAAGTCAAAGGCCTTTGGCGACCGAATCCGACTTTATGCCACGGCGCACGCACGAGTGCCACTCCTCAACCTTTGCCGACCCACGCAAGTAGTCGTTTGACTCTTCGCCAAGAATTGCCCTTAAGTTCGGCCTTGTCTATCGAGCAATGCAACTAGGGAGTAACGGATGTTCGCCGTTTTCGAGACAGTGGCCCGCCACAGGCTGTTGCGTCATGCGGCATTGATCGCCGTCGTGGCTCCCGTAGCGCTCCTCGCGGCGTGTTCTGAGCCGGCGCCGCCACCCGCACCGGCACCGGCGCCGGTCCAAGCGGCTCCGCCTCCGGCCCCGGCACCGGCTCCTGCTCCGGTTCCCCCGGCTCGGGGCTAGTCGCCAGGCCTTCAGCGGAGAGCACATCGGGCGCAGCCATCATGCCGACGGTATATACCGAAAGCGGATGGTTGCGAGCGCTCGCTCGCGGTCGCTGCCCTTGAGGACACGATCGTCCAGAGGGCGGCGATCGCCGTGCCGGCCACTCACCCAACTGAATATCTTGTCTGCTGTTCCGCCACCGCCTCCGTCTCACGCGACGCCCGCCGCAGCCGGGCGGCGTCCTGCGCCGGCGGGGCGCCGAACAGGCGGCGATATTCGCGGCTGAATTGCGAGGGGCTTTCGTAGCCGACGGCGAAGCCGGCGCGCATCGCGTCCGCGGCGTCGGCGAGCAGGCGGCGGCGCGCCTCCTGCAAGCGAAGGCGCTTCTGGAATTGTAGCGGGCTCATCGTCGTCACCGCCTTGAAATGGCGGTGCAGCGAGGCCGGACTCATGCAGGCGACCTCCGCGACCGTCTCGATGCGGAACGGCTGGTCGAAGTGGCGGCGAATCCAGTCGATCGCGCGGCTGATCTGCGAGAGCCGGCTGCCGGCGCAGGCGATCGGGCGCAGTACCGCGCCCTGCTCGCTTTGCAAAAGCCGGTACAGCAGCTCGCGCTCGGCGAGCGGCGCCAGCATGGCGATGTCGTCCGGCCGGTCCAGCAGGCGGACCAACCGCAGCATCGGATCGAGCAGATCCGGGGGCACCGGCTGGACCGAAAGGCCCGGCGGCGGATTTGCCGCGCGTGATGGCGGCGGCATGTCGAGCAGCAGGCCGGCGAGCAGCGCCGGGTCGATACGCAGGCTCGCGGCGAGGAACGGTTCCTGGGCGCTCGCTTCCACCA
>DATKQA010000536.1:0-7806 GCA_035523835.1 Candidatus Sulfotelmatobacter sp. | reverse complement strand
TCGTCATAGGCGGCCTGATCGGTGACCTCCACGCTGGCGATGACATAGGCGGCCATGGCGATAACTCCTGTCAGGCGTTGGCGGAAGCGGCGTCTTCACGCTCGAAGTGCGCGAAGTATTTTTCGCCGACGCGTTCCATCGGCAGCAGAATGAATACGTCGGTGGTGCCGAACTGCTGATCGATGACGGCACCGTCGCCGATATAGGCGCCGAGCCGCAGGTAGCCCTTGATCAGCGGCGGCAGGGCTTGCAGCGCCCGCCGTGGATTGATCTGCTCCGGCGGCAGCAGGTTCATCGCTTCATAGCGCTCGGGCAGCGCCCGCACGCGCATAGGCTCGGGCGCCAGATGGTGATGATGCAGGTAGGAGAGCGCGAGCGCGTGCTTGGCCGGATCGGTGCCGGGAAGACTGGCGCAGCCGAACATGTGGGTGATGGCGTGGTCGGCCATGTAGGTGGCGATGCCGCGCCAGAGCAACTGGATGGTGGCGTTGGTGCGGTAGTTGGCATGCACGCAGCTCCGGCCGAGTTCGAGCAAGCCACCGCCCATGCCGGCGGTGGCGAACAGCTTGCCGAGGTCGTATTCCGCCCGCGAATAGAAACCGCCGTGCCGTTCGGCGATGGCCTGGCGCAGCAGGCGATAGGTGCCGATCACGGTCTCGCCGACGGGCCGCGCGTGATCGAGCACCAGGAGATGGTCGCACAAGGCGTCGAAATCGTCGAAGTCGCGCCGCACCCGCGCCATGGCCGGCGTCGGCTTGGCGCTCATCTCCTCGTAGAACACCTGGTAGCGCAGGGCCTGGGCGGCGGCGATGTCGGCCGGGTTCCGGGTCAGGCGGATTTCATACCGGCCGGCCGATGCGGTGAGCCGCCAGCCGTCGCGAATGCTTGAGACATTCGGCTCGGAACGGTGTGGAAGCGGCTCGTGCATACCAGGATTAGTATTGGTGGCGATCATGACACTCTTGCGACGATATGGTGTCAGTCGCGCTAAAAGCCTACTGCCCCAGCGCAGCGTGAAATCCTTGATCGCATTGCCGCCGACGGCGACCAGGCGCAGGCGCGAGCCGGCGCCGTTCGCCTTGGCGTAGCGCTTGCCGGCGAGCGCCTTGGCGCTGCCGGCGATGACGCGCAGCCGGGGGCGAGGTTTCGGGGCGGGCATGATTTCAGACCCGCGGGCTTGCAGCTTCGACGAAAAGATTGCGAAAGGCGCCGTAATTTGTTTCGAGCTTCAGCTTCGACATTGCCGGCTCTCCCTGTGCTCGGGTGATTTCATCTTGTTCGCCGCCGAGTCATTAACAACAACTCTATGCGCTGCCACTGTCGAGGTCAAATTGCACCGAGGCCGCGCTTTCGCGTCAGCCAATAGAGCAGGCCGAGGCCGGGCAGCGCGAAGGCGCCGGTGAGCAGAAAGAATTTGCTCCAGCCGATGCTTTGCGCGAGCCAGCCGGCGTTGGCCGAGAGATAGGTGCGGCCGACGGCGGCCAGCGCCGAGAGCAGCGCATATTGGGTCGCGGTATAGGCGCGGTTCTCGCACAGCGCGGAAAGGAAGGCGACGAAGACCACGGTGCCGAAACCGCTGGCGAAATTCTCCACGCCGATGGTGACGACCAGCGCCGGCAGGCTGTTGCCCTGCTGCGCCATCCAGACGAAGACCAGGTTGGCGCCCATTTGCGCGAAGCCGGCGAGCCAGAGCGCGCGCACCGTGCCGATCCAGCGCTGCACCGCACCGCCGGCGAAGCCGCCGAGCAAGGTCGCGGTGAAGCCGAACAGCTTGACCACGCGGCCGTACTCGGTCTTGTCGAAGCCGAGGTCGAGCACGAAAGGCGCGGTCATGACGCCGGCCATGGCGTCGCCGAACTTGAACAGCACCACGAAGGCCAGGATGGGCAGCCAGCCGCGGCGCGCGGCGAAATCCATGAACGGCCGGAACAGGACGGTCTGCACCGCCGCGCCCAGCGGGCGCGCCGGGCGCGCCTCGACGGCGGCATCTTCGGCATCCTCCGGCTCGTGCGACAGCAGCACGGTGACGGTGCCGACCAGGATCAGCGCCGCCATCACCGCATAGGTCGCGCCCCAGCCGGCGCTGCCCGGCCAGCCGTGCCGCTGGAACCGGCTGGCGATCTCGAACGCGCCGGCGGTGCCGACCAGGAGCGCGACGCGGTAGCCGGCGACATAGTCGGCCATGCCGGCGGCGAATTGCGAGCGTTCCAGGCTCTCCACCCGGAAGGCGTCGATGACGATGTCCTGGGTGGCCGAGCAGAAGGCGACGATCAGGGCGAGCGCGGCCGTCGCCGCTAGGTCGCGGTCGGGGTCGTGCGCGCCGAGGCCGAGCAGCGCGGCGATCAGCAGGCCCTGGGTCGCCACCAGCCAGGCGCGGCGGCGGCCGAGCCGGCGCGTCAGCCAAGGGATCGGCACGGCATCGACCGCCGGCGCCCACAGGAATTTCAGCACATAGGGCTGGCCGACCAGGGCGAACAGCCCGATATCGGTGAGCGACACCCCGCTCTCGCGCAGCCAAACCGACAGGGTCTGGCCGGTCAGGCCGAGCGGCAGGCCGCTGGAAAAACCGAGGAAAAGCACCGCCAGCACGCGCGGCTCGGCATAGACGGCGAGAGCGGCAGGGAGCCGGGACATGCGGACTTGTAGCAGGCAGGGCCGCGAGCCGGAACAGATAAGGCGCCGCGGAGCGATCGTTCCGGCCGCTAAGCAGGTGCCGGAGCGGCAGATTCCACGCCCTTTGCGGCCTTCGGCGGTTGCGGCCGGCAGGGGCCGCCCCTATATAGGACCCAGCAAACCCCCAGGGGGCCTGCGCGGTGCCGCATCGTGGCCGTGCCGGCCTGCCGCAGTTGAAAGAGGACGCTAATGGCAAAGGTTATCGGTATCGACCTCGGCACGACCAATTCGTGCGTCGCGGTCATGGAAGGCAAGGCAGCCAAGGTCATCGAGAACGCCGAGGGTGCCCGCACCACCCCCTCGATGGTGGCTTTTACGGACGATGGCGAGCGGCTGGTCGGCCAGTCGGCCAAGCGCCAGGCGGTGACCAACCCGGAGAACACGCTGTTCGCCATCAAGCGCCTGATCGGACGCACCTTCAACGACCCGACGACGCAGAAGGACAAGGGCATGGTGCCCTACCAGATCGTCAAGGGGAAGAACAACGACGCCTGGGTGAAGGTCCGCAGCAAGGAATATTCACCTTCGGACATCTCCGCCTTCATCCTGCAGAAGATGAAGGAAACCGCCGAGAACTATCTCGGCGAGAAGGTCGAGCAGGCGGTCATCACCGTGCCGGCCTACTTCAACGACGCCCAGCGCCAGGCGACCAAGGACGCCGGCAAGATCGCCGGGCTGGAAGTGCTGCGCATCATCAATGAGCCGACCGCCGCGGCGCTGGCCTATGGCCTGGACAAGCAGGACGGCAAGACCATCGCCGTCTACGACCTGGGCGGCGGCACCTTCGATGTGTCGGTGCTGGAGATCGGCGACGGCGTGTTCGAGGTGAAGTCGACCAACGGCGACACCTTCCTCGGCGGCGAAGACTTCGACATGCGCCTGGTCGACTACCTGGCGGACGAGTTCAAGAAGGACAACGGCATCGACCTGCGCAAGGACAAGCTGGCGCTGCAGCGGCTGAAGGAATCGGCCGAGAAGGCCAAGATCGAGCTGTCGTCGGCGATGCAGACCGAGATCAACCTGCCGTTCATCACCGCCGACCAGACCGGCCCGAAGCACCTGACCCTGAAGCTCACCCGCGCCAAGCTGGAGGCGCTGGTCGACGACCTCATCGAAAAGACCATTCCGCCCTGCAAGGCGGCCTTGAAGGACGCCGGGCTCGCCGCCGGCGACATCGACGAGGTGGTCCTGGTCGGCGGCATGACGCGCATGCCCAAGGTGATCGAGGCGGTGAAGAACTTCTTCGGCCGCGAGCCGCACAAGGGCGTGAACCCGGACGAGGTGGTGGCGATCGGCGCGGCCATCCAGGCCGGCGTGCTCAAGGGCGACGTGAAGGACGTGCTGCTGCTCGACGTGACGCCGCTGTCGCTCGGCATCGAGACCTTGGGCGGCGTCTTCACCCGGCTGATCGACCGCAACACCACGATCCCGACCAAGAAGAGCCAGACCTTCTCCACCGCCGAGGATCACCAGAGCGCGGTCACCATCCGCGTCTTCCAGGGCGAGCGCGAGATGGCGGCCGACAACAAGCTGCTCGGCCAGTTCGACCTGATCGGCATTCCGCCGGCGCCGCGCGGCATGCCGCAGATCGAGGTGACCTTCGACATCGATGCCAACGGCATCGTGCAGGTCTCGGCCAAGGACAAGGGCACCGGCAAGGAGCAGCAGATCCGCATCCAGGCCTCGGGCGGCCTCAGCGAGAGCGATATCGAGCGCATGGTGAAGGAGGCGGAGAGCCACGCCGGCGAGGACAAGAAGCGGCGCGAGCTGGTGGAGACGCGCAACCAGTCGGATGCGCTGATCCACACGGCGGAGAAGACCCTCAAGGACCTCGGCGACAAGGTCGGCGCCAGCGAGAAGAGCGCGGTCGAGGCCGACATCGCCGCCTTGAAGAGCGCCATGGACAGCGAGGACGTGGCGGCCATGAAGGCGAAGATGGAGGCGCTGGCACAATCTTCCATGAAGATCGGCGAAGCCCTCTACAAGCAGCAGGCGGAAGCCGCCGCGGCGGGCGGCGGCGAGGCCGGCGGTGCCGAGGCGCATCGGCCGGGCGAGGAGAACGTGGTCGATGCCGACTTCGAGGAAGTCGACGAAAACAAGAAGAAGAATAAGTCGGCGTGAGCCATACAGGATGTTGATCTGCTACTAGAGAACGCCGTCGACGCCCCGCTCAACAGCGGGGCGTCGCTTGTTTCGGGGCCGGGGCATGGCGAAGCAGGATTATTACGATCTCTTGGGCGTGTCGCGGGATGTCGGACCGGAAGACCTGAAGAAGGCGTTCCGCAAGCAGGCCATGCAGTTTCATCCCGACCGCAATCCCGGCGACAAGGCGGCGGAGCAGAAGTTCAAGGACATCAACGAGGCCTATGACGTCCTGAAGGACGGACAGAAGCGGGCCGCCTACGACCAGTTCGGCCATGCCGCCTTCGAGAACGGCGGCGGCGCCCGCGGCTTCGATTTCTCGACCTCGTTCGCCGACGTCTTCGACGACCTCTTTGGCGAATTCATGGGCGGCCGGCGCGGCGGCGGCGGCGCGGCGCGCGGCGCCGACGTGCGCTACAACCTGGAGATCAATCTCGAGGACGCCTACCACGGCAAGAACGCCAAGATCCGCGTGCAGGGTGCCGCACCCTGCGACGTCTGCCACGGCACCGGCGCCGCCGGCGATGCGCGGCCCTCCGCCTGCCCGACCTGCCACGGCGCCGGCAAGGTGCGGGCGCAGCAGGGCTTCTTCACCATCGAGCGGACCTGCCCGACCTGCGGCGGCTATGGCCGCGTGATCGAAAATCCGTGCAGGGCCTGCGGCGGCGCCGGACGGGTGCAGAAGGAACGTACGCTGGCGGTCAATATCCCCAAGGGCGTCGAGGAAGGCACGCGCATCCGCCTGGCCGGCGAGGGCGAAGCCGGCATGCGCGGCGGTCCGGCGGGCGACCTCTACATTTTCCTCTCGATCGCCGCCCACCCGATCTTCCATCGCGACGGTGCGCACATCCAATGCCGGGTGCCGATCCCGATGACCACGGCGGCACTCGGCGGCGTGATCGAGGTGCCGACCCTGGACGGCGGCCGTGCCCGCGTCACCATTCCCGCCGGCACCCAGACCGGCAAGCAGTTCCGGCTGCGCGGCAAGGGCATGCCGGTGATGCGCGGCTCCGGCCTCGGCGACATGTTCGTGCAGGCCATGGTGGAGACCCCGGTCAGCCTGACCAAGCGGCAGAAGGAGCTGCTCAAGGAGTTCGCCGAGAGCGGCTCGAGCGAGACCAGTCCGGAATCCGAGGGCTTCTTCGCCCGCGTCAAGGAGCTGTGGAGCGATCTCCGCGAATAGAGTCTGATCCGGCGGCACCGCTGTGCTTTAATCCGGCGAGCTTTCGCATCCGGGGAGCATCGCCCATGGCAGAGCTGAAGATCGGCATCGTCGGCGCCGCCGGCCGCATGGGCCAGGCGCTCGCCCGGCAGGTCGCCGCGACCAAGGGCTGCACCATCGCCGGCGGCACCGAGCGCCCGGGCGCACCGCAGATCGGCCGCGATCTCGGCGAGGTCGCCGGCCTCGGCGCCCTCGGCGTCACCATCGGCGACGACGCCCTGCCGCTGTTCGCCGGCGCCGACGTGGTGCTCGATTTCACCGTGCCGGCCGCCACCCTGCACCATGCGGAACTCGCCGCCCAGGCCAAGTGCCCGCTGGTCATCGGCACCACCGGGCTGGAGGCCGGCCAGTTGGACGCGATTGCCCGGGCGGCCCGGCACACGGTGATCGTGCAGAGCGGCAACATGAGCCTCGGCGTCAATATCCTGGCCGGGCTGACGCGCCGCCTGGGCCGGCTGCTGGACGCGGACTTCGACATCGAGATCGTCGAGATGCATCACCGCATGAAGGTCGATGCGCCCTCCGGCACGGCGCTGCTGCTCGGCGAAGCCGCGGCGGCGGGGCGCGGCATCAAGCTGGCCGACAATTCGCTGCGCGGCCGCGACGGCATCACCGGTCCTCGCCCGCGCGGCCAGATCGGCTTCGCCGCCGTGCGCGGCGGCAACGTGGTCGGCGACCATACGGTGATTTTCGCCGCCGACAACGAGCGCATCGAGCTGACCCACCGGGCCGGCGATCGTGCCCTGTTCGCCCGCGGCGCGGTGCATGCGGCGCAATGGACGCGCGGCAAGCCGCCCGGTCTCTACGGCATGGCCGACGTTCTCGGCCTCGGCGACTGAGCGCTCAGGCGAAGGACCGGCCGCGATGCCGGCGTAGCGCATCCTTGAGCGCGGCGGCGAAGGCGGCGCGTTCCGGCATGGCGAGAAAGCTGCCGATGGTAATCTCGCGGCCGTGCGAGGCGAGCCTGAGCGGGCTGTCGTCGACCGCGGAATCGGCGAAAATCACCCGCACCCAATAGGGCTGGAAGCGGAAGGTCTCCACCTGTCCGCCGGGACGCACGCGGCGCACGGTGAGTTCCTCGTCGCTGAGCTGCACCGTCTCGGTCAACCTGCCGGCGCGGTAGCTCAGTTTGAACGCAGCATAGATCAGCGCCACGTCAAGACCCATGAAGCCGCAGATGGGCCAGGCGCCGAGCCGCCAGAAGCCGTAGCCGGTGGCAAAGCTGATCAGCGAAATGGCGGCCATCAGAAGCGTGAATCCGCTGCGGCCAAGCGAGCGATGCGGCGTCAGCCGCGCGTCGAAATGCAATGCCGGCGCGACCGTTACCGGCGCCGCTTGCCGGTCTGCTGGAAGCTCATCCATGACATAAAGCTACTGCGCCGCAATGCGAACCGCAATCGCTGCCGCGGCAATCGTAGCGCGACAAAAGTGTGTCGGCGCTGTCGCACCCGGCAAAAGAATCGCGCGGGACGCGGCGTGCGTTGTTTCTTTCCATGCTATCGAGGACTAGAGTCGCGCGATGAAAAAACCGGACGCGGAAGAGCTGTTTCGGCGCTTGGCGAAACATACGCCGGCGCCGAAAACCGAACTGAATTACGCCAATCCCTATACGTTGCTGGTCGCCGTGGTGCTGTCGGCGCAGGCCACCGACGCCGGCGTGAACAAGGCGACCAAGCCGCTGTTCAAGGTGGCCAATACGCCGGGCAAGATGCTGGCGCTCGGCGAGGCCAAGCTGCGCGACCATGTGAAGAGCATCGGCCTCTATAACA
>DATKQA010000535.1:0-2587 GCA_035523835.1 Candidatus Sulfotelmatobacter sp. | reverse complement strand
GCGCTGCCGGACTGGCGCATCGTCGAGCAATCGGCGCTGGTGCCGCTCGTCGCCTTCTGGTGCACGGTCAATATCACCGTGCTGTTTCTCGTCTGCATGATGTGCCTGCAGGCGCCGATCCGCCGCGGCGAGGAACGCTTCGACGTCGACGAGCCGGTGTGGCTGCGCGACGACGGCGGCGGGCTCTTGATCGCCCGGCTGAAGGACATCTCGCTCTCGGGCCTCGGCATGCAGCTCGAGGCCGCCGGCGGCGAGCCGATCCGGCCCGGTGCCGGGCTCCGCGTCTTCCTGAAGGGCGTCGGCTTCGTTTCCGGCACCGTGGCGCGTGCCCGCGGCGATTTCGTCGGCGTCCGCTTCGCGCTGGCGCCCTCGGTCGAGCGCGATCTCTTGATCCGCAAGATCTTCACCAGCGGCCTCGACACCACCGCCGTGCGCGCCTCGCCCTGGTCGGCGACCCTCGGCCTGATCAAGCGCATCTGGACGGTCAATGCCGGGGTGCAGGCAGCCGAGCCGGCAGCGTCTCCGGCGCCACCCCCGCCGGCGCCGGAGAAGCTGCCGGCGGCGGCGCTCCGGGTGGCGCCGCGCCCGGCGCCGCAGCGCCTCGCCGATCTCGCCGCGGCGCGCCAGGCGCTCGCCGCCTGAGCGGCCTCACGGGCGCGGCGCCGTTGCCGCCGCGGATTTCTCCTGCACGATGGCGATGACCGCGGCGGTGAGGCGCGAGACGCCGTCGATATCCTCGAGGTCGCCATGCGCGGTGCCGAGCCGCACGATCACCAGCCGGGCCGAGGGCACGACGATGACATATTGGCCGAACTTGCCGCGGCCGAAGAAGACGTCGCGCGGCATGCCGAGCGCAAGCCGCCGCTCGGCGCCGAAACTGTGGTCGCGGTTGGTCCAGAAGCCGGCGCCATAGCCGACCCAGGCGCCCTCGGTCGGCTGTGCCGCATACTCGACCCAGCCGGGCGGCAGGATGCGCCGGCCGCCGGCCATGCCGTCGCCGAGGTAGAGCAGGCCGAAGCGCGCCCAGTCGCGCGCCGAGGCCAGCATGGCGGCGCTGCCGACCGGCGTGCCGGTGGCATCGAACTCGATGGTGGCGGTGCGGATGCCGAGCGGAGCGAAGAGCTCGCGGTGGACGAAGCCGAGCACGTCGGCCATACCGCCGCCGACCGCGTCGCGGATGATGCGCGAGGCGATGAGATAGCTGCCGTCGGCATAGTTCCAGTGCGTGCCGGGTTTCGCCGCGAGCGCTGCCCGTTCGGCGAAGCCGGCCATATCGCGCTCGATGAAGAGCATGCGGTTGGATGGGTTCCACAGGCTGGCGAGATTGGCTTCCAGCGAATTGCCGAGATCGAGGCCGCTCTGCATGCGGAGCAACTGGTCGAGGGTGATGCCGTGGCGCGGATCGCCGGGATCGCGCCAGGCCGGCACCGGCGCCGGCCGGTCGACCGCCAGCCGGCCTTCGCGCACCAGGATGCCGACAAGGGCGTTGACCACCGATTTGGTCAGCGAATTGCCGATCAGCGGCGTGTCGATGCCATAGCCCGGCGCATAGCGTTCGGCGATGACCCTGCCGTCGTGCACGACGACCACCGCCTTGGTGCGGCGGAGCGGGCCGCCCGCCGGTTCGGCGAATTCGCGATCCAGGGCGGCTTTGAGCCTGGGATCGGCGGGTTCGACGACCGCCGGCCCGGCGATCGGCGGCAGGTCCGCGACCACCGGGGCGAAATGCGGCACGGCATCCGCCGGCAGCGGCGCGCCCTCGGCCAGGATGGTGCAGCCGATGCCGGGGCGATAGACGGCGCGGCTGGTGAAGGCGCCGAGGAAGCTGGTGCTCACCTCGCCGCGCGCGCGGTCGACGTCGTAACGCAGGCCCCAGCCGATCGCCCACGAGCCGGCGATCGGCTGGAAGGTCTCGGCATAGATTCGGCCGGGCTGTTCGCCGGATACGAAGGTCTGCGAACAGACGAAGCGGGTGACCGCGCCGGTCGCCACCTTGAGCGCCTGGCCCGGTCCCGGCGAGCAGGCCCCGAGTAGACATGCCGCCATGATCGAAAGTGCCGCCTGCCGCATTGCCGCCTCCGCCTTGCACGCCGGTATCGCCGGCTCCGGCCGGGAGTAGGCATGCGGGCGGGGTGAAGCGCTCGCCGGGCTTCGAATTCGGCTGGGCGAAGCCTTCACGCGGGCTTGTTGATTTCGAAGTTCCTCTGTCCGGGCAACGGCTTGGTGAAATCGCGGTCGAGCCGGCGGCGGCGGAATTCGCTCGGCGTCAGGCCGGTCTCCGCCTTGAAGGCGCGGTTGAACGGGCCGAGCGACTGGAATCCGGCGTCGAGCGCGATGGTCAGTACCGGCACTTCGGCCTGGGTCGGGTCGGCCAGCGCCGCCGCCGCCTCGTCGATGCGGTACTTGTTCAGGAAGGCGTTGAAATTGCGATAGCCGAGGCCCTGGTTGATCAGTCGCCGGGCGCGGTATTCCGGCAGGCCGAGCTTGAGCGCCAGCGCGCCGATGGTCAGCCCCTCCTGGCGATAGATGCGCTCGCCGCGCATCAGCCGTTCCAGCGCGCCGATCAGCTTGTCGTCGCCGGGCGGGG
>DATKQA010000534.1:0-5241 GCA_035523835.1 Candidatus Sulfotelmatobacter sp. | reverse complement strand
GGCATCATCGGCACCGGGCTGCTCGCGCTGCCGGTGCTTGCCGGCAGCGCGGCCTATGCGCTGGGAGAAACCCTTTATTGGCGCGTCGGGCTCGCCCGGCGCCCCGGCCGGGCCAAGGCTTTCTACGGCACCATCGCCGCGGCCACGGCGCTCGGCGCGATTCTCAACTTCTCGCCGCTCGATCCGATCAAGGCGCTGTTCTGGAGCGCGGTGATCAACGGCGTGGCCGCGGTGCCGATCATGGTGATGATCATGCTCATGGCGTCGGCGCCGCGGGTGATGGGCAAGTTCAGCCTGGCGCCCGCCTCGCGATTTCTTGGCTGGCTCGCCACCGGGGCGATGGCTGCCGCCGCTGCCGGCATGGTGGCGTCCTGGGGTGCCTAGAGTCTGAGCCGGCGATGTCGAAGCGCCTGCGCTGCGTCACGGCGAAAGTCAGCGCCGCCCGATCGGCGCCGAGCCACCCTCATAGCCCGCGCCAGCCGGTCGGCTTGCCGAGATGCGCCCGGGCGATGATGCCGGCGAAGACCGAAAATTGCGCCGATACGTGCGAGCGGTACATGGCGACATCGTTGAAATAGCGCTGGATGCGGCTGCCCTTGCGCGTCGCCGCCGATCCGGCGGTGTGGAACAGCACCTCGACCGCCTCGCAGGCCAGCCGGCCGCCCTGCTGGATCATGGTCCACAGGCGGAAATTCTCCTCGATGGTGATCGGCGTGCCGTCGCGGGCCCAGCGCCGGCAATAGTCCATGTAGCGCTCGCAGCCCTGGAACAGGATCGCCTCCGCGGCATCGGTCCGCGCCATGGCCTCGCCGAAGAAACGCTGGAAGTCGCTGCTGTCGGCCCTGAGCAGGGTCGGATCGAGCAGCGTCTTCTGCTGGCGGATGATATCTTCGTATTCGTCCAGCGCGGCGCGCGCGGCGCCGACGATCGGCGTCACCAGCGAAGCGTGGTAGGGGCCCATCAGGCGGCCGAGATACATGGGATTGCCGTGCAGCCGCGTGCCGGGCGTGCCGTCGACCATGTCTTCCGGCCTGGCGCCGAGATTTTGCAGCAGCGCCACGTGATGTTCGGGGACGAAGACGTCGCTGACCCTGACGCTGTTCGAGCCGCTGGCCCGCATGCCCATGGTGGCGTCATCGCCCCAGTCGTCGAGGATCTCATAGCTGCCGCGCGGCAGCACGACCTGCACCACCGGCGGCGACTCGCTGCCGTTCTTCAGGAAGGCGCCGCCGATGAAGTGCGACGCATGGGGAATGCCGGAGCAATAATTCCATTGCCCGCTGACGCGATAGCCGCCCGGCACCGGCGTGCAGGTGCCCATCGGCATCGGCCGGTGCGGCGCGGCGAAATAGCCGTCCTTGCCGAAGAAATCGGCCTGCGCCCGTTCCGGCCAGTGCGAGCCGACCAGGAACGGATGCGAGGCGCAAAGCGTCAGGCACCAGCCGGCGCCGGGATGGCCGCGCGAGATTTCCAGCATCGCCTTGTAGAAGGTCGGGATATCAAATTCATAGCCACCGTACATGCGCGGCTGCAAGGCGCGGTACAAGCCCGCCTTCAGAAACGCCTGATGCAGGCCCTCGGAATAGCTGCCGCGCGCGTCGTTCGCATCCTGCTCGGCCCGCAATCTGGGTTGCAGCGCGCGCGCCCGGGCGATCAGGGCATCCGGCGTCAGGTCGGGCTCTGGCACCGGCAGGACGGTGCGGGCCGGCTGGCTGCGTTCGGCTGAGCTCGATGACATGGCTTGCTTCTCCGCGCTCCGGCTTCAGTCGGCGCTGCCAGGCTGGCGGTCGCCGTCGATCACCATTGTGGCGCCGATTACGATGGCCGCCGGGCCGCGGACATCGAACGGGGTGGCAATCTGCACGGCTTTCCGTTTCCTCTTGGAATTTTCTTATGATCACAGATCATAGATAAAGTATTATTGTGGTCAAGAATGGCCGGGAGGATCGCCGCATGAGCCAAGCCGTTCCCGCTGCCGCCCTGACGCTGGTCGAGCCGGTGCAGCGCGAGACGCTGAACGACAGGGTTTACGGCGAGCTCAGGAAGCTGATCATTTCCGGGGGCTTTGCGCCCGGTGTCGGCTTCACCCTGCGCTCGCTTTCCGGTGCCCTCGGCACCAGTGAGATGCCGGTGCGCGACGCCATCCGTCGACTGGTCACCGAGGGCGGCCTGGAAGTGCTGCCCAACCGCAAGGTCGCGGTGCCTTCGGTCAGCCTCGCCGACTACGAGGATATTTTGCAGGTGCGCCTGCTGCTGGAAGGGGAAGCGGCGGAGCGCGCCGCGGCGAGCATCAGCGACGCGGAGCTGGCGCAATTGGCGGCGCTGCAGGACAGCCTGCGGGCGCAGAAGTCGCCGACCAAAGCCGACATCGCCGCGGCAAACCAGCAGTTCCACTATGTCATCTACGGCGCCGCGCATTCGCCGCTGCTCCTGTCGATGATCGAGAGCCTGTGGTTGCGCTCCGGCCCGACCCTGCACCATCTGCCGATCGCCATGAGCCACGTCGAGATCATCGTGCAGCATGGCCGGGTGCTGGCGGCGCTTCGCGCGCGCGACCGGCAAGCCACGCGCGACGCCTTGGTGGCTGACCTTAACGCCGGCGGCGAACGCATCCTCAGCGAATTGCGCAAGCTGGAGGCAGGCTCCGGCCGGCGGCAGACGGCGGCGACCCGCTGAGCCGGCCCGCCGCGTCGGAGAGTGTTCGTTTCGTGCAGGCTTTTCGGCCGGAGTGTGCAGGCCCGCGGCCCGTCGTCGGCCTAAACTGCGATCCCAAATGGCCGGAGTGCGGGGCGCTTCGGCGTGCCCGCTCCGTCGAGAACAGCGTCGGCAAGGAGGCAACATGGTTCGCTGGCAGGACGACATCGAATTCTACGTCATGCACTTCATGCCCTACACGCATCTGACGGCGGAGCAGAAGCAGCACGAATCGCTCTGGGTCGACTTTCCCAACAGATATTACGATCCGAAGGCGGGGCTGGAGCTCTACACGCGCTACATCTCGGAGCTGGTTCTGGCCGACAAGCTCGGCTACGACGCCGTCGTCGTGAACGAGCATCACAACACCGCCTACAGCATGATGCCCTCCTGCACGCTGATGGCGGCGACGCTGATCCCGCAGATCAGGCAGGCCAAGATCTGCGTCTTCGGCGTGCCGGTGAATCTGGTGACGCCGAACCGCCTGGCCGAGGAATATGCCATGCTCGATGTGCTCTCCAACGGTCGGCTGGAGATCGCCCTGCCGCTCGGCACCGGCATGGAATATTGGGCCAACCCGTTCAATCCGGCGACGGCGCGGGCGCGCTTCCGCGAGTCCGTCGACATCATGATCCAGGCCTGGACCGAGGACGGACCGAGCAGCTACCAGGGCGAGTTCTACAATTACCGCTACCTGAACGTCTGGCCGAAGCCGATGCAGAAGCCCTATCCGAAGCTCGCCATCGTCGGCACCGGCAGCCCGGAGACGATCGAGTTCGCCGCCCAGCGCGGCTGGGGCTACGCCTCGGTCTTCGTGCCGACGGCGCAGCAGGTCAAGACCTTCGCCGCCATGCGCGAAATGTCGGCCCGGCACGGGCATGAAATGACGCCGGACAAGGCGCTGGTGAACACCATCATCTACGTGGCGGAAAGCGACGAGCAGGCGGAGCGCGAGGCGCGCGAGCATATCGAGTATTATTTCACCACCGCACTCCGCACCACGCCGCGCTATCTGGCGCCGCCGGGCTATATCTCGCTCGACCAGTTCCGTATCCGGGCGAGCGCGGCCAACCTGCACGGCGGCTTCAGTTGGAAGGACATGACGGAGAATTGGCGCGTCGTTTGCGGCACGCCACAGCATGTCGCAGAGAAGCTGACGCAATGGTGCGACGAGGCGCAATCGAGCCGCGTCATCTTCAATCCCCATCTCGGCGACATGCCGCATTGGAAGGTGGTGAAGAACCTGACGCTTTTCGCCGAAGAGGTGATGCCGATCTTCCGCAAGGCCAAGGCCGGCCGTCCGGCCGCGGCAGCCACATTCCGGGGGGCCGCCGAATGAGCGCCGCGGTAAAAGGCGTGTCCTTCACCCGCGAGGAACGCCGCGTCAACGGCGTCAAGGTGGCGATGCTGACCGCGGGTCAAGGCGAGCCGCTCGTGTTCCTGCACGGCGCCGGCACCTTCCACGGCTTCGACTTCGCCTTGCCGTGGGCCGAGCAGCACAAGGTGATCATCCCCTTCCATCCCGGCTTCGGCGAATCTGCCGACGATCCCGCGATCACCGGCATGCACGACTACGTCATGCATTATGTGGAACTGCTCGATCAACTCGGCCTGGCGAAAGTGAACCTGGTCGGCTTTTCCCTCGGCGGCTGGATGGCGGCGGCCTTCGCCATGGAGCATGGCCACCGCGTCAGGAAGCTGGTGCTGGTGGCGCCGGCCGGCCTCAAGGTGGCGGAACATCCGATGGTCGATATCTTTCGCATTCCCGGCGAGGAGCTCCCCGGCTATCTGGTGGCCGATATCAATGTCATCCTGCCGCACCTGCCGAAGGGCCCGGATATCGACTTCATCGTCGACCGCTACCGCGAGATGACCACCGTCGCCCGCATCGTCTGGGAAAAGCCGTTCGATCGCACCCTGCCGCGCTGGCTGCACCGGCTGGGCAAGGTTCCGACCATGATCCTGTGGGGCGAGAAGGACCGGCTGATCCCGGTTGGCCAGGCCGGGGCCTGGCAACGGCTGATCCCGAATTCGAGCCTGCATACCGAGGCCAACGCCGGCCATCTCGTGCTCGACGAAAGCCCGGCAGCGGTGCGCGCCGTCGGCAAATTCCTGTCTTGAAACACGGCGGCGGGCGCCCCTGAACAAAGATGGAACGCTCGACATCTGCCGGCCGGCAGACTTAGTATTCCCCGACGTTCCGCGCAAATAAGAATGACCAGCGGCACGACGTCAGGGAGGCGGCAGTGGGAGGAATCTCCGGCAACGTTGCGACACTCGCCGATACGCATGGCTTGGTGACACGGGCGGGCACGCAAATATGGGCGTCGAGCGAGGGCCGGGGCTGGCGCTCGCTGTTCGCCTCGGCGCAACGCGAAGCACCCTTCGAGGATCATTGCCCGGCGATCGCCGACCATCTGGTGGTGGTGCATTTGAGCGGGCCGGTGCGGGTCAAGCGCACCCTCGCCGGCAAAGAGGAAAGCTGCCTCATTCCGCCGGGCGGCGTCTTCATCATGCCGGGCGGCGTGGAATTCGACGTGCGGCTCG
>DATKQA010000533.1:0-3809 GCA_035523835.1 Candidatus Sulfotelmatobacter sp. | reverse complement strand
TCCAGCGCGCGGCTGGTGCGCTCTGCTCGGCCCTGCACCTGCTCGACCGCGGCGGCCTCGCGCGCTTCGAGGTGCTGCAGGAGCAAGGCGAAGACTTTGTGGTGGAAGCTTTCGAGCCGCTCCGGCCAGGTCCGGTCCTGGATCACGGTCGCGGAATCGAGCGTGAAGGCGGAGGCCGTGCCGCCGACGCCAAGCCACAAACCCGGCGGCACCGGGGCGGCCTGAGTCGCATCGACCTCGGCCACGGTATCGCCATCGGGATAGGCGAGCGCGGCGCCGTCGGTGCTGGCGAACCAGGTGACCGTGCCGCGGCCGGTCAACATCTCACCCTCGTTCACGGCGAACTTTTCCCCGCTGGCGTGGGCGACGGCACCGGTCGGAATGGCGCCGACGATCGCTGCCATGGTGCCGCCGAGACCCTCGATCCAACGGTCGAGCTGCGCGGCGAGGACCGGGCCGCGCTCCTTGGTTCCGGCGACCTCGCTCAGGAAATGCAGCGGGACCGGAAACAGCGCCGCCGCTTCGCTCGCCACGACCGACAGCATCAGCCGCTCGATCGCGCACAAGGTCGGGGCGATGAACTCGCCGGCCTTGAGGGTGAAGAGATAGTGCCGACCGGAGATCGCCGCGCCGTCCTGCCACAGGCTGGCATAGAGCTCGATCGCGCCGGACCGTACGATCCAGCCGGTATCGGGCCGGTCGAGCAGCAAGACGGCGCCGGCCTCGAGCCGTTCGTCGGGCAGTGCCGCCTGCATCACCGCCGTGTTCATGCTTCGACGAGCCTCCGGTAGAGTCCCGCCTTGGCATGCAGCACGCTGTGCCGGCCGTGCTCGACGATCGCGCCGCGCTCGAGCACGATGATATCGTCGCAGTCGTTGATGGCGCTCAGCCGATGCGAGATCAGGATGCAGGTGCAGCCGCGCTGGCGGATGTTGTCGAGCACCTGCTTCTCCACCACGGCGTCGAGCGCGTTGGTCGCCTCGTCGAGCACGAGAACGACCGGATCGGTCGCCAGCGCGCGGGCGATCGCCAGGCGCTGGCGCTCGCCGCCGCTGAAGTTGCGGCCATCCTCGTCGAGGAAGGAGTCGTAGGCGTTCGGCCGCGCAGCGATGATCTCATGCAGCATGGCATCCTTGGCGGCCCGTACCATCCGCTCTTCCGTGCTGGTCTGGTCCCACATGGTGATGTTGTCGCGGATGGTGCCGGGAAACAGCGTCACCGCTTGCTCGACATAGGCGACGGAGGTGCGGAGCTGGTGATTGTCGATGCTCTCGATCGGCACGCCATCGAACAGGATGCGGCCGGATTGCGGCAAGGCCAAGCCGACGATCAGGCGGCCGAGGGTCGATTTGCCGCTGCCCGACTGTCCGACCAGGGCGATGCGCGCGCCGGGCGGCACGGTCAGGTTGAGATCGCGGAAGAAGGGCTGCGTGACGCCGGAATAGCTGAAGGTCACGTGTTCGATCTGCAATCGTCCGCGCAGATGCGTCAGGGGCGCGACGAAGCGGTCGGGGGCGAAGAGCGGATCGATCTTCTGGCGCAGCACGTCGTCCAGCCGGTCGATATAGCCGCGGGTATCCTGCAGTTGCGCGCCCAGGCCGACGAAGCTCGCGACCGGGCTGTTGAAATTGGCGATGAGGGTCTGGAAGGCGACCAGCATGCCGACAGTAATGGTGCCTTCCATGACGCGCACGCCGCCGATCAGCACGATGGCGACAGCGGTCACCGTGGTCAGCATGTTGACCAGGTTGTTGAGCAGCCGGCGCCAGCGATTCATCGCCTGCTCGGCGCTCACCATCTTCGCGTGCGCGCCCGCCCAGCGGCGGAAGAAGACATCCTCGGTGCCGCTGGCCCGGAAGCTCTCGATGCTGGCGAAGCCCTGATAGAGCAGGGACTGGAGCTTCGCTTCCTCCTGCAGCATGCGGCGGTGCGAGTTCGACAGATGCCGGGTCATCAGCACCAGCAGCGCGATCTCCAGCGCGGCGAAGGCAACGGCCAGAAGCGTCAGCAGCAGGTCATAGCTCAGCATCACCGCGCCATAGACGGTGATCGCCAGCAGATTGACGCAGGCAATGACCAGGCTGCCCGACATGAGGCTGCTCAACCGGTCGCCCAGCGCCGCGCGATTGGCCAGCTCGCCGCTGTTGCGCTGGTTGAAGAAGTTCATCGGCATATGCAGGATGTGCCATAGCAGCCGACCATTCGAGATCAGGCCGAGCCTGACGCTGAAGCGCGACAGGCCATATTGCTGCAGCCAGACCAGCAGCATGCGCAGGACCGCCGCCCCCGCCATGCCGCCGAGCAGCCACCAGAGCCAGTCGTGCAATCCGGCGACGAGATAGAAGTCGGTGAAGGCACGCTGCAGGCCGGGGATGACCAGGCCAGGCACCAGCAGCAGGAAGCCCGCCAGCACGATGGCGGCGATCGGGCTGTAGAAACGGCGCAGCCGCTGCTTGATGCCTTCGACCACGCTCGGCGCGCGGCCGCCCGGCGCAAACTCGGGGCCGGGTTCGAAGGTCAGCACGATGCCGGTGAAGGCCTGGTCGAACTCCGCCGCCGTCACGCTGCGCGGGCCGAGCGCGGGGTCGTTGATGAAGAAGCGGTCGCCGCGGCGGCCCTCCAGCACCACGAAATGATCGAAATTCCAGAAGATGATGGCCGGCGTCACCGCGTTGCGGAGATCGGCCATCTGGTAGCTGGCGCCGCGCGCCACCAGGCCGTAGAGCGCCGCCGCGCGCAAGATATTGCTCGCCTTGGTGCCGTCGCGGCTGACGCCGGCGGCGTGCCGCATTTCCTCCAGCGAGACCCAGCGGCCGTAATGGGCGAGCACCATGGCGAGGCAGGCGGCGCCGCATTCCGTCGCCTCGTGCTGCAGCACCGTCGGCGTGCGGCGGCGCGGAATGTTATCGGCCTGGTCCGTCATTTGCCTGCGGACCGCGCCGGCTCGTCGGGGTCGAAATAGTCGTGGATGCGCTCGAGCAGGGTCCGCATCTGCGGAATGATCAGGCTGAGGATGGGAAGCGAGCGCACCTCGACATCCGCCTGCACCAGCGTGCCGGAATTGATCTTCAGGTTGGGGCCGCGCGACGACGACCAGCGATAGCCGGATTGCGTCTGCGGGTCGGCATAGAGGTCGGCGACCACCTCGAAGGGCGCGGCATTGTTGGACATGGTCTGCACGAGCTGCCGGTTCTTGAGCACGCGCTCCATGCCCTCGGCGGTGGAGGGGATTTCGGCCACCGTCCGCACCCGGCCGATGACGAAGCCATATTCCTCGCGCCGCGCGGTTGAAACGGCGATCTCGACCGGGGCACCCGGCCGTACCTGCTTGCCGTACATGGGCGCCACGTAGAGCACGGCGACAAGCGGCCCCATCTCGGTCCCGTGCGGCCCCTCGATGGTCGGGCGGCCGGCGTCCTTCGGCACCACGGAAAGCAGCGCCGTGCCGCGGTCGACGATCTCGCCGGTATTCACCTTCAACTCGGCGACCTTGCCGGCATAGGGGCTGACCACCGAGCTGTCGTGCTGCAGCCGTTCGGCGATCGCATTCACCTTGCGTTGCGCCGAGGCGATCTTGAGGTCGATGGCGAGCAGCTCGCCCTCGTTGTCGGTGCGGGCCTTGGTCTCCTCGTTGTCGATTTCCTTCAGGCTGGTACGGCTGCGCGCCAGTTCCTCCTGCTGGTGCCCGAGGTCGAGCTTGGCCTGGAGGACCTTTTCATTCGTGGTCAGGCCTTTATGCGCCAATTCCTGCTGCACCTTGCCCTGCTCTTCGAGCAGCTTCACGTCGCCGATGAGGAATTCGATGTTCT
>DATKQA010000532.1:0-3368 GCA_035523835.1 Candidatus Sulfotelmatobacter sp. | reverse complement strand
CGCCGCGCAACCGCATCAGCGCCGCGAACGTCTCGGGCGTGAACCAGCGGCGCTCCCGCTGGCTCGGGAAATGCGTCATCAGCGCCGCGATCTTCGTCTCCGCCTCGCCGGACTGCAGCGGCACCAGCAGATTGGGGCTGCCGGTGTCCGGGTCGTATTTCGGGATCTCGTATTCCAGGATCAGATGATCGCGGAACGTGTTCCAGGTGATCTCGGCCAGGGTGCGGTGGTCCTGATGCGCATCGCCGCGGTGATGCGTCAGGATCAGGTCCGGATCGACCGCTCGTTTCAGCGCCTCGAAACACTGCTTCAAGGCCGCGAACTCGGCGGGGAACAAGCCGTCGCGGAAGGCATGGATCGTGACCGTGCGCACCGCCGCCGCGCCAAGGAACGCGCTGGCGCTGGCCCGCGCCTCCGCAGCCCGCTCCGGGCTGGCGGAGAACACGATCCAATGCACGTGCGTGCCCGGATGGCGCGCGAGCAGGGTCAGAATGGTGCCGCCGGCGCCGATCTCGATGTCATCCGCATGGGCGCCGAGACAGAGAAGCGAGAGCGGCGCGTCGCCCCGGCCGAGCTCTAGGCGGCGCATACCGCGTCCGGCACCTCGGCCCAGTCCTGCTCGGCTTCAAGCGCGGCCGGTGCCTCCGACGGCGATTCGATGGGCTGCGGCGCGCGGCGCCAGAGCTGCCAGGGTGGCCGATCGCCGGCCAGCAACTGCTCCAGGATCTGCAGATCCTTGAACGTATCGCAGCAGCGCCAGAACCCCGGATACGGCAATGCGGCCAGACGTCCGTCGGCGATCAGGCGCTGGAACGCCTGGCCGACCAGCTCCTCGCCCGGCCGCATGTAGTCGAAGATCTCCTGCCGGAAGGCGAAGAAGCCGGCATTCGTCCAACTGCCGGCGTGCTCGGAATCGAGAATATCGGTGACCACCCCTTTCGCCGTGTAGCGCACGGTGTGGATCGAGATATTCGGGCGCACCACCATGCAGACACCGACCGCGCCGGTCCGCTCCAGCTGGTCGACGATCGCCGGCAGCGGACAGTCGGTCAGGCCGTCCGCGTAATTGGCCATGAACATCTCTTCGCCGCGCAGGAACGGCCGCACCGCCAGCAGCCGCTCGCCGATCGTCGCCGTGATCCCGGTGTCGACCAGCGTGATCCGCCAGTCCTCGATGTCGCGCGCCAGCAGCTCGATCCGGCGCCCGCCATCCGACAGCACGAAGTCGTTGGACACCCATTCCTGGTAGTTGACGAAAAACTGCTTGATCGCCTGTGCCTTGTGGCCCAGGCAGATGATGAAGTCACGATGCCCGAAATGCGCATAGTACTTCATGAGATGCCACAGGATCGGCCGGCCGCCGAGCGGCACCATCGGCTTCGGCAGATCGTCGCTGCCGAAGCCGCGCATCCTCAAACCTTCTCCGCCGCAGAACAGAACAACTTTCATGGGCACTTACCCCAGGATCGCCGGTTCGGGGATCGGCACGATGAACCGCCCGCCCCAGTCACGCACGGAAGCGAGCTGCTGCATGATCTCCGCCCGCAGATTCCACGGCAGGATCAGCACGTAGTCCGGCCGGGCGGCGTCGAGCCGCGACGGCGGCAGCACCGGGATGCGGCTGCCGGGCAGGAAGCGGCCGTGCTTGTAGGGATTGCGGTCGACGGTGAATTCCAGCAGGTCGGTGCCGATGCCGCAGTAATTGAGCAGCGTGTTGCCCTTGCCCGGCGCGCCGTAGCCGACGATCCGGGCCCCCTGGCGTCGCAGGCCGATCAGCAGCTCGAGCAGCCGGTGCTTGGTCGCGGCCACGCGCTGTCCGAACCCCGCGTAAGTCGCGAGGCTTTCCAGCTCTGCCGCCCTCTCGGCCCCGCGCAGCCGCGCCACCGCGTCGGCGACCGGTCGCGAACTCTCGGCGCGGCAGGCGAACACCCGCAAGCTGCCGCCATGCGTCCAGAGCTCCTCGACGTCAAAGATCCGCAGCCCGTGTCGGGCCATGATTCGCTCAGTCGTGCCCAGGGAGAAGTAGGAGAAGTGCTCGTGATAGATTGTATCGAATTGGTTCTGATCGATCAATCGCAGCAGGTGCGGAAATTCCAGGGTCAGCACGCCCTCGGGCTTCAGCACGATCCGCAGGCCGGCGACGAAATCGTTCAGATCGGGAATCTGGGCCAGCACGTTGTTGCCGATCACGAGATCGGCCTGCTCACCCGCCGCCGCCATCCGCTCGGCCAGGGCCTGGCCGAAGAAGGCGACCCGCGTCGGCACGCCGGCACTCTCGGCAGCGGTGGCCACGTTCGCCGCCGGCTCGATGCCGAGACACGGAATGCCCCGTGCCACGAAGTTCCGCAGCAGGTAGCCGTCATTGCTCGCGACTTCGAGGCAGAAGCTGTCCGGACCCAGGCCGAAGCGCGTGGCCGCCATGTCGCAGTAGGCCCGGCCATGCGCGAGCCAGGCCTCGGAATAGGATGAGAAATACGCGTATTCGCCGAAGATCTGCTCCGGCGCCACGTACTCGCCGAGCTGCGCCAGCCAGCAGCGCCCGCACACCCGCACATTCAGCGGATAGAAGGTCTCGGGCGCGTCGAGCCGCGCCGGTGGAAGGAAGCTCTCGCACAGCGGCGAGACGCCGAGATCGATGAATGGATGAAGGGCCGCGCCGCAAAAACGGCAGGCGGTACGGCCCCTCGTTCCCTCGGCGAATCGCGGCAGCGCCGCGCTCGCCTGGTCGGTAAGTCGATCAGCCCTCAACAATTGATTTTCCTGAACTTCTCGGGAAATAGGCAGCCGGACGGGGCTGAAGGATGCTCGCCCCACGTGATAATGACGTTAATGTACTTTATATGCGGCTCGCTCTCAAGAGCAATCGCCGTCATACGGTAGGATGTTGGAGCGGCGCGCGCCCCGCCATGGTGAAACCTGTATCGATGCTCTCGCGGGCATGACCGTTCGACGGCTGGCGACCATCGCGCTCGCGCTCGGCGTCGGATTGGCACAGGCAAGCCGGTCATGGGCCGATCCGGCCGCACAAGCCGCAGCGGCCGCCGCCGCGCCGCCGCCGGTCTATCCGTTGAAGGTCGGGCCAGACCGTCGCCATCTCGTCGACCAGGCCGGCAAGCCCTTCATGATGCTGGGCGATTCACCGCACAGCATGATCGCCATGATGTCCCTGACCGAGGCCGAGCTCTATCTCGCCAATCGACAGCGCCACGGCATTAATACGCTCTGGGTGGAGCTGCTCTGCAACAGTGCGACCGCGTGCCGTCCCGACGGGTCCACGTTCGACGGCATTCCGCCTCTCCTGGCGCCGGGCGACCTGCTGACGCCAAACGCGGCCTATTTCGATCGCGCCGAAGCGATTCTCACGCTCG
>DATKQA010000531.1:0-3547 GCA_035523835.1 Candidatus Sulfotelmatobacter sp. | reverse complement strand
CGCGGGCGGCGGCCACCGCTGCGGCGCCGTGCACCACCTCCGATGCGGCGCTGGTCACCGCGGTCAGCGCCAGCATCAGGTCCTGTTCCGCCACCTGTTGCAGCGCCTCGCCGATCAGGCCGGCGCGAAGCTGCTCTTCCGCCTCCCACCAGTCGCTGTTCCAGCCGGGATTGCGGATCGCCGCCTCCGCCTCCTCCCAATTGTCGACCAGCGCCGTCTGCACGTCGGGAAAGCCGAGCGCGCCGACATAGGCCTCGGCGTCGCCGCGTTCGGCCTCGCCGAGCGGATCGCCGAGCGCGGCGAACCAGGCGACGTTGCGCACCATGCGGGAAAAGCGCGCCACCGCCCGCAGGTTCAGGAAGTCGTCGATGTCGACGTCGTCCTCGCCCGATGCACCGTCTTCGCTCATCGGCGGCACGCGCGCTTCAGTGGTTGCCGCGGTCTTCGCGCCACAGGCCGAGCTTCTTCTGCGCCGGGCGGTCGGAGAAGCTGAACAGCGTGGCGTCGCCGTCGGCCTGATGCCAATGGCGCTGCCAGCTCGGCACCACGAAGGTGTCGCGCGGGCCCCAGGCGAATTCCTCGCCGCCGACGAAGCTGCGGCCGGTGCCCTCGACCACCGAATAGATGGTGGCGTCGGTGGCGCGATAGGGCGCCGTGGCAAAGCCCTTGGGCAGAAGCTGCATGAAGGCGGCGATGGTCGGCATGGCATAGTCGCCGGTCACCGGATTCACATATTGCATCTTCAGGCCGTGGCAGGGGTCCCATTCCTCGGTGCGGCGCATGGTTTCCAGCGCCTCGCGGGTGCGGGCATAGGGATAGTTGAACACTGGCGAAGTCGGCCGGTCGCTCTTGTAGTCGAGCGGCAGCATGCCGGCGCCATAGCGCGCCAGCGAATCGCCGACCGGCCGGTTGATCGGGTGCAGGTCCTCGCCATAGCCTTCGGCAAAGCTCGCATCCAGCATCTGCACCAGCGGAATGTCGAGCCCATCCATCCATACCATCGGCTCGCGCGAATCATTGCCGTGGTCGTGCCAGGTCCAGGACGGGGTGATGACGAAATCGCCCGGCTGCATCAGCGTCTTCTCGCCGTCGACCGACGTATAGGCGCCGTTGCCCTCGACGATGAAGCGCAGCGCGCTCTGCGTGTGGCGATGCGCTGGCGCCACTTCGCCGGGCAGGATGAGCTGCAGGCCGGCATAGAGCGAGGTGGTCGCCCGCGACAGGCCGGGCATGCCCGGGTTCTCCAGGATGAGCACGCGCCGCTCGGCTTCCTTGGCGGTGATCAGCCGGCCGGCCTCCATGATGAAGGGCCTGATCGCGTCATAGTGCCAGATCACCGGCCGGCAGGCGCTCGCCGGCTGCGGGATCACCAGCCCGTGCAGCACCTCCCAGAGCGGCGCCAGGTGCAGCGGCGCCATGCGGTCGTAGAAGGCGCGGCGCTCGGGCGTAGCGGTGGCGGATGCGGCGGGCATGGCGGCCTCCCTGATGGTGTCGCTCCGCGATTCAGGCGGCTTTGGAAACGTCTGGCAAGGTCAATCCGAGCTCATCGCATACCGCTTTCGCCCGCACCAGGAAATCCTCCAGCATGGCCTCGTTGGTGCGCTGCTTGATGCCCCATTTGCGGAAGGTCTCGTTGTTCTTCGATCGGGCCTTGCCGAAGAAGCCGGGCAGCATGGGAAAATAGCGGTTCACCGCGTCCTGCACCGCCTGCCTGCCCTGCTCGGTCTGGCACAGTTCGGTGCAGAACTCGCGGCCGAACTCGGCGTGGAAGCGCTCCTCCGGCATGGTCATGCGCGACAGGTTGCGCAGCGGCAGGAAGCTGCATTGCGCCAGGTCCTCGACCTGCAGGATCTCGCCGAGATCGGCCAGGAGCTTGATGACGCAGAATTCGGTCCAGGTCTGCAGCGGGAAGTCGAAGATGGACAGCGCCTTCTTGTCGGTCTTGCCGGGAATCATCCGCTCGGCGGGAATGCCGAGCTCCTCGCCGAGCTCGCGGAAGCGGACGTGGTGGCCGTATTCCTCCATCGCCACGCGGCAGGTCAGCCACTTGGCATAGGGCGTCGGCGCCAGCTTGATCGCCGGCTCGTCGAACACCTGCGCGCCGTGCAGCTCGTTGATGGCATGGCTGATGACGATCTTCTCGACCGCGTGGCGGTATTCCACCGGCGCCTGCTGCAGCTCGGCGCAGGTCTTCACGGGTGCGGCGTGCGGACTGGCGGTCATGACGACGGGCTCCTCAGACCAGGGGTTCCGAATTGAAGACTTCGAGATCGGTGGTGAGCGGCAGGTAGGCCTTGGCGAATTCCGCCTCGGCCGCGGCTGCCAGCGTCGCGCTCGTCCAGTCGCCGGCGCCGGCGAGCCGCACCAGGGGACGCGCCTGCGAAAACAGAAACACCTCGCGCCCGCGCACGCCGAACAATTGCCCGCTCACCTTGGCCGCGGCGTCGGCGGCGAGCCAGCCGACCACATTGGCGACATGGCGCGGATGCACCTTCAGCGCCCGCGCCTTGTAGCTCGCCTGCGCATCGTTCGCCGGCTTGATGCTGTCGGTGACTCGGGTGGCGGCGAACGGCGCCACCGCGTTGCAGGTCACGGCATTGCGCTGCATGTCGAGGGCGACGACGCGGGTCAGGCCGAGCAGGCCGGCCTTGGCCGAGGCATAGGCGGCCTGGCCATAATTGCCGTAGAAGCCGGCGGTGGAGACGATATTGACGATGCGGCCCCAGCCATAGCCGCCGGCGCCGCCGCGGCCGGACTTGCCCTGCTCGCGCAGCAGCGGCGTCGCCGCGGCCAATAGGTACCAGGCGGCCGAGAGGTTGTTGCGGAGCACCGCCTCCCAGTCCTCGGCATTGCCCTTGAAGATGAAGGCATCGCGCAGGATGGCGGCGTTGTTCACCACGATGTCGAGGCCGCCGAAGCGCTCCTTCGCCAGGGCGACGCAGGCCGCCGCGGTCGACGGGCTGGCGACGCTGTCGCTGAAGGCGACGGCGCTGCTGCCGATGGCCCGTGCCGTCGCCTCGGCGACGGCAGGATCGGCGCCCTCGCCCGCGATCGAGGTGCCGATGTCGGCCACGACCACTTTTGCCCCCTGCGCCGCCAGATGCTCGGCGATGGCGCGGCCGATGCCGCGGCCGGCGCCGGTGACGATGGCGACGCGGCCTTCGAGCTCCTTCGCCGCACCGCTAGTCATTGCGCCGCCAGCCTGGCCTTGTCGGCCTCGGTATAGAAGGCATCGGCATGGCAATCCTCCTTGCGGACGCCGCGCCGGGCCGCTGCCGCGACGCAGCTCTCCACCATGATCGGCGGCCCGGCGAGATAGAGCTTGGCGCCGTCCAGGCTGGTGAAATCCTGCGCCAGCACGTCGGCCAGGAAGCCGGTGCGCCGTGCGGTCGGTCCACTCGGCTCCGACAGCACCGGCACGAAGCGGAAGTTCGGAATCTCCTTCTCCCACTGTCCGGCCAGCTCGGCGAGGTACAGGTCCTTGCTGCGGCGGCCGCCCCAGTACAGCGTCATCGGGCGGTTCAGGTTCTTGAACGCGGCGTGTTCG
>DATKQA010000530.1:0-2868 GCA_035523835.1 Candidatus Sulfotelmatobacter sp. | reverse complement strand
TATAAAGCCGGCCCGTGCAGGTGAGCCGCACGCGGTTGCAGCTTTCGCAGAAGTTGTGCGTGAGCGGCGTAATGAAGCCCAGGAGCCCGCCCGTCTCGCGCACGCGCACATAGCGCGCCGGGCCGCCGGTGCGATAACCGGAGTCTTCCAGCGTGAACTCCCGCGCCAGCCGCGCGCGCACCAGCGAGAGCGGCAGGTATTGCTGCGTCCGGTCGCCGTCGATATCGCCCATCGGCATGGTCTCGATGAAGGTGAGGTCGAAACCCTCCGATCCGCACCAGGCGATCAGCCGGTCGAACTCGTCCTCGTTGACGCCTTTGAGGGCGACGGTGTTGATCTTGACGGCGAGGCCGGCGGCCTTGGCGGCGGCGATGCCGTCGAGCACCTGCGGCAGGCGGCCCCAGCGGGTGATGGCGGCGAACCGGGCCTCGTCCAGCGAATCGACGGAGACATTGACCCGCCGCACCCCGGCAGCGAACAGGTCGGCCGCGTGCCGCGCCAACTGGCTGCCGTTGGTGGTGAGCGTCAGCTCGTCCAGCGTGCCCGCATCGAGGTGCCGGCCGAGGCGGCGGAACAGGCTCATGATATTGCGCCGGACCAGCGGCTCGCCGCCGGTCAGGCGCAGCTTGCGCACGCCCTTGCGCACGAAAGCCGAGCAGAGCCGGTCGAGCTCCTCCAGGCTGAGCACTTCCGCCTTGGGCAGGAAGCTCATGTCCTCGGCCATGCAATAGACGCAGCGAAAGTCGCACCGGTCCGTGACCGAGACCCGTAAGTAGCTGATATGACGGCCAAAAGGGTCAATCATTGGATTGTGCCTGCTCCCCCGGGGCAGCAAAGCGCAGTCGGCTCCGGGGAGCAAGGAAATTCGCCGCGCCGCAGACGCGGCACCGCCTCGCTTGCTAGCGGTTTACGCCGACCTGCTTCAGCGCATAGAGATAGTCGGGATTGCGCTGCCACTTACGTAAAACTAGGCTCGCGCCGGCCCGATTCAAGCCGTCGAAATAGTTCTTCAACTCAACCAGTTCGGCGTCCGGCACGACGCTTTCGCCGCCGCGCGCCTGACGGGTGAGCTTGTAGACGGTCTGGAACACCGCGCGGTCGAGGCCGATGGCGCGACAGGCGATGGCCAGCGCCTCGCCGCCCGGCTCGTAGACGATGCGCCGCATCAGGATCGGCCGCAGGCCGCAGAGCTTGGCCAGGCCGAGCTCGAACAACGTAACCTCGCTCTGGTGCAGCGCCTTGATCAGGAAGCCGGTGGTCAGTTCGCCGGCGTCGAACAGCTTGTCGACCAGGCGCTGCGGTCCCTGGTCGGGCGCGGCCTGGATCTCGGCGCTGCTGACCTCGACCATGGTTTCGGCGACGGTATCGTCGAGGTCGTCCTCGTCGATGGCGAAGTGCTGCAGGATATGCTGGCGCAGCGCGGCGGAAACCCAGGCATACATGCGCCGGGCGAGCGGGGCCGGCAGATCGGGGCGGCGCAGCAGCGGGTTCTGGTAGCGCTCGACCTGCTTGGACGCATCGACCAGCTCGTCGACCAGGCCGGAGGGCAGCCTGGCCGAGTGGTTGTTCAGCAGCGCGACGATGACATCGGGGTTCTGGGTGTCGACCAGCGCCTGCGAGACGTCCTCGCCGATGTCCTTGCGCATGGCCACGGCGAGCTGGTGGCGGAAGGTCTGCTGGCGCACCACCTCGATCAGGTCGAGGTCCTGCAGCACCCGGCTCTCCATCAGGATCGGATAGGCGACCTCGATGGTCTCGTTCGCCAGCATCAGCACCAGCTCGCGCGGCGCGGCAGTGCGGCGCGAGAGATTCTCCGCCAGCTTGACGCGGATCGACATTTCGATGTCGTGGCTGAGGCGGCGCAGGATGTCGCGCATCAACTCGCGCTCGCGCTCGCTGAGCGAGGTGCCGCGGTTCTCGAACAGGTCCCAGATGTTCTTGTAGAGCGTCTCGCGGCCGGTCTGCGACTTGCGGCGCGCAAGCTCAAATAGCTTTTCGGCGTCGGCGTCGCTGGCGATACGCATCATGAATCCAGACGCAATGGCAAGTACCAGCTCTGCTGGTCCCTATCAGATGCCTCAGGAGCTGTTAAGATTCCCTGAAACCACCGATCCGTCGGCCGCGCACGGCGGCGCATCGGCGCACCGGCACCTCAGGAGGCGCCGGCCAGAGGCAGGAGGACGTTGAAGCGGCTGCCGTTCGCATCGCTGTGCTCGAGCACAAGCTCACCGCCCATCAGCCGGGCCAATTGCCGCGACAGGGTCAGGCCCAGGCCGATGCCGGCTTCGCGCCGGGACAGAATGGTTTCGTGCACTTGTTGGAATTTCTCGAAGATGATCTCCTGCTTGCCGGGCGGGATGCCGGGGCCGGTGTCCCAGACGGTGATGCGGCCGCGGCCGCCGTCGGCGCTGCCGATCTGCACGCCGACCCGTCCGCCGCGCGGGGTGAATTTCACTGCATTGCCGAGCAGGTTGATGATCACTTGCAGCAGGCGCGTCTGGTCGGCCATGACCGTGAGCGGGCCGCCATAGGCGACCTCGGAAATGTCGATCTGCTTGTCGCCGGCGCGGGATTCGATCATGGCACGGGCGTCGGCGATCAGGCCGGCGAGGTCTATCGGCACGATGTCGATGCGCAGCGCGTCGCCCTCGATGCGGGCGACATCGAGAATGTCGTCGATGAGCGAGAGCAGGTGACGGCCGGCGGTCAGCATGTCGCCGACGTAGCTCTGGTAGGCCGGCGGCAGCGGGCCGAGCGTCGCCAGGTGCATCATCTCGGAGAAGCCGATGATGGCGTTGAGCGGCGTGCGCAGCTCGTGGCTCATGGTGGCGAGAAATTCGCGCTTGGCCTCGGTCGCCGCCATGGCGC
>DATKQA010000529.1:0-11491 GCA_035523835.1 Candidatus Sulfotelmatobacter sp. | reverse complement strand
TCGACGGCACCACGCTCTATTTCGCCAATGCCGGGACGCACCAGCTCGGCCGGCTCGACCTGGCGAGCGGCACGATCCAGGCGCTGGCCGGCGACGGCGCCGAGGCGATCGAGGACGGGCCGGCGCTGTCGGCGCATCTGGCGCAGCCGAGCGGCCTCGCGCTCGACGCCGGCCGCCGCACGCTCTATTTCGTCGACAGCGAAACCTCCGCGGTGCGCGCCTTGCATTTGCAGGGCGGCGATGCGCGCGTCGCGACCCTGGTCGGCAGCGGCCTGTTCGATTTCGGCCATGTCAACGGCGGCTTCGCCGAGGCGCGGCTGCAGCATCCGCTCGGCCTCTGCTGCTTCGGCGGCAAGCTGCTGGTCGCCGACAGCTATAACGACGCGGTGCGCATCGTCGATCCGGTCACGCGGCAGGTCGAGGATTTCGACGGCGGCCGCTTCACCTGCAGCGATCCGCTCTGCCTGCCGCTCGGCGAGCCGGCCGGCGTCGCCGGCGACGGCGCCCGCGTTTTTCTCGTCGACAGCAACAACCACCGTATAATCGCCTATGATATGGCAACCATGTGCTACCGCACCTGGTTTGCATAGAAGCCGCAACGAAATTCGGGTAGCATCGCTACGGTTTTGATAAGGAGCCGATCATGACGACACACAAGGGCGAATGTTTCTGCGGCGCCGTTCACGTCGAGGTTTCCGGCGAGCCGGAGGCCATGGGCTATTGCCACTGCCGCTCGTGCCGTTCCTGGTCGGGCGGCCCGGTGAATGCCTTCAGCCTGTGGAAGCCGGGCGCGGTGAAGGTCACCAAGGGCGCGGAGCATATCGGCACCTACGAGAAGACGCCGGTCAGCCAGCGGCAATATTGCAAGCTCTGCGGCGGCCATCTGATGACCAATCATCCGCCGCTCGGCATGGTCGACGTGTTTTCCGCCACCTTGCCGACGCTGAAGTTCGCGCCGGGGGTGCACGTCAATTATTCCGAGACGGTGCTGCGGATGAAGGACGGCCTGCCGAAGCTCAAGGACTTCCCCAAGGAGTTCGGCGGTTCCGGCGAGAGCGTGCCGGAATAGCGCCGCTACGCGGGCACGGCGGGAACGCCGAGCAGCAGCGGATGCAGCAGGACGAGCAGAATCCATAGGCCGAGCGCCAGGCCGATCCGGCCCCAGCCGATCTCGCCGAAGACGAGACGGTTGCGGCCGGCGGCGATGGCGGCGAACGGCAGGATCGAGGTGACGGCGGCATAGCGCGCCCAGCCTTGCGCGTCCTTCGCGCCCCGCTTGCGGTCGATGCTGTGCATGCCGTTGACGGCAACGATGAGCAGGCTGCCGAACAGCATGAGCGAGGCGGCGTCGCCATTGGCGACGAGATGCGCCAGCGCCCAGAGCGTGAAACTCCACAGCATCGGATGGCGCGTCACCCGCATGATGCCGCGGGCGGGGTCGCTGCCTTCCGGCATCGCGCCGGCCGGCCCGAGCGTCGGATTTTTCGTGGTGAGCGAGCCGACCAGGAGGATGAGAGCGAAGGGCATGACCGCCGCCGGCACCCAGAGCATCCAGAGCGCGATCGGCCGGAGCGGCATGATCGCACCCGCCTGGCTCGCCCGGTGATAGGTCCAGACCAGCGCGGCGAGGCCGACGGCCGACAGCAGCGAGAAGATGCCGCTATAGGCGCCCTCGCCCACGGCGCCGACCAGACGCGGCCGCAGCGGCGAGGCGGCGAGGCCGAGATGGATCAGGATCCAGAAGGCGGCGGCGACGGCGAGATAGGCGAGCGCAGGCGGCATCGGCGAGCGACCTCTAGGGCGAGTTCAATTGCTTTTGCAGCAGCGCCTCGCCGCGCTTGAGGTCGTCGGCGCTCATGTCCTGGCGGAGCGCGGCGAGATTGCCGCGCGCCTGCGCCAGGCCCTTGTCGGCGGCGAGACTCCACCAGACGAAAGCCCGCGCCATGTCGCGCGGCACGCCCTGGCCGGTGCGGTAGAAGTCGCCGAGATTGAACATGGCCAGCGTCTGGCCCTTCTCGGCGGCGGCGCGATACCAGCGCAGCGCTACGGCCGGGTCGGCGGCGACGCCGCGGCCGGCGTCGTAGAGCGCGGCGAGGCTGAAGGCCGCGTCGGCATTGCCCTGCTCCGCGGCACGGCGATACCAGAGCGCCGCCGTCTTCGGATCGGCGGCGACGCCGAGACCGCGGTCGTAGTGGATGCCGAGATAGAATTCCGCCGGCGCGTGGCCCTGCGCCGCCGCCTTGGCGAACCAGGACACTGCGGCCGCATAGTCGCGCGGCAGCAGGTTGCCTTCCGCGCTCCAGGCGCCGAGCTGGGTCTCCGCCTCCGGCAATCCCCTGGCGGCGGCGGCACGCACCAGGCGCAGCGCGCGTTCGGCATCGCGCGGCACGCCGCGGCCGGCCGCCAGCAGGAGGCCGAGGCGAAACTCCGCGATCGGCAGGTCCTGCGCCGCCGCCTTCTCGTACCAGCGCGCCGCCTCGGCATCGTTCTTGGCGACGCCGGTGCCGAACAGCAGCATGTCGCCGAGATTGGCCTCGCCGTTGGCGTCGCCGGCGACGGCGGCGGCACGGAAATAGGTGAAGGCGCGGGCCTCGTCCTGCGCCATGCCCTGGCCGTGGCGCGCCATGATGCCGAGCTGGTTGTTCGCCGGACCGTTCTGCTGCCGGGCCGCCCGCTCGAACCATTTCTGCGCCTCGCCATAGTCCTGCGCCACGCCCTGGCCGTAGTAGTAGAGCGAGCCGAGGCTGAATTCGGCACCGGCGTCGTTCTGCTCGGCGGCCTTGCGATACCAGGCGCGCGCCTCGCCGTAGTCCTGCGGCAGGCCGACACCTTTGAAATACAGGTCGCCGAGATAATCCTGCGCCTTGACCAGGCCGCGGTCCGCCGCGAAGCGATAGAGCGTCGCCGCCTTTGCCGGGTCCTTGGCGAGGCCGGCGCCTTGCTCGTACAGGCTGCCGAGTGCCAGCGCGGCATTGAGGTTGCCGTCCTCGAGGGCGCGGCGATACCAGCCGGCCGCCGCGCCGGGGTCCGCGGCGACGCCCGTGCCGTTGCGATAGAGATTGCCGAGCATGAGTTCGGCGATGGCGAAATGGGCGGCGGCGGCCTTCTCGTACCAGGCCCGCGCCGCGCCGGCATCCGCCGGCACGCCGGTGCCGTCCTGGTAGAGCGTGCCGAGGCGGAATTCGGCCGCCGCCACGCCCTTGCCGGCGGCATCGCGCACCAGCGCCACGGCGCGCGGCAGGTCCTTGGGCACGCCGGCGCCGAGGCCGAGCATGATCGACAGATTCGATTCCGCCAGGAGGTCGCCGAGCGCCACCGCCTGTTCCAGCAGCGCGACGCCCTTGGCCGGATCGCGCGGCACGCCGAGGCCGACGATGTGGAAGAAGGCGAGCGAGGTGATCGCCGGGGCGAACTTCTGCGCCGCGCTCTTTTCGTACCAGCCGCGCGCGGCGGCCAGGTCGGCCGGCCGGCCTATGCCATATTGCAGGACCAGGCCGACCAGGAATTCGGCACGCGCATCGCCGCGATCGGCCTCCGCCAGCAGGGTCGCGAACGGCTGCGCCAGCTCCGGCGCGTCGCGCGGCGGCGGCGCCAGGCCGAGATCGCCTTGCGGCACGTCCGCCAGGGCGATGCCGGGCGCGAGCCAAAGCATCGCCGCGGCGACGCCGGCAAGCAGGCGATGCCGCATCACGGGGCGTTGCGGCCGAGGATGGCGCGGCCCGTGTCGGTGAGCTTGCAGACCAGCCAGTCGGGCTTCAGCGGATTGGCGAACCACGGCTCCGCCCAACCATGCTCGACGCAGGCGCGCACCGTCTGCGGCGCGATCTGCTGCCCGGTCGCATCGAACAGCGGTAGCTTGCCGCCGGGCTCGGAAAGCCCGCGCTCGAGATAACGGCGCTGCGCCGGCGTCGGTCTCACCGCCATGAGGGCAATCTAGCCGATCGGCCGGCACGGCGGAAGCTACCGCCCGCTCAAGGCCGGCAGGCCGCGCACGAATTCGGCCATCGCCGCGAGTACTTTCTCCGCCTGGTCGCGATGCGGCGTGTGCTTGCAGTCGGACAGCATGAGCACCCGCACCGGCGCGCCGGACCGGCGGCGCACCGCCTCGACCTGGGCGATGGTGCCGTATTGATCGTCCTCGCCCTGGATCAGCAGGCCCGGCACGGCAATGCCCGGCAGGTAGTTCTCGATGTTCCAGCGCCGGAAGGCCGGGTCGCACCAGACGTCGTGCCAGCCCCAGAAGGCGTTGTCGATGTTGCCGCCGTGCCAGCGTCCGAGCTTCGGGCGCAGGTCGCCGTCGCGGTAGGCCGCGCCGGCGGCGGCGATGGCGGCAATCCCCATGTCCTCGGTGAAGACGTGCGGCGCCTCGAGGATGATGCCGCACAGGCCGGCCCGCGGCGCCCCGCCGGCATTGATCACCGCGATCGAGGCGCCGTCGGAATGGCCGACCAGGATGTGCTCGCCGACGCCGGTCGCCGCCAGCACCGCCGGCAGCACGCCGAGCGCCTCCTCGTGCATGTAGCCGAGCGGCCGCGGCAGCGCGACCGGATCGGAGGCGCCGTAGCCGGCGCGGCTATAGACCAGCGCGCCGCACCCCGTGGCGGCGGCCAGCTTCGCCGGGAAGTCGCGCCAAAGGCCGAGCGAGCCGAGGCCTTCGTGCAGGAAGACGAGCGTCGGCGCGGCCGCCGGCGCCGGCCCGTGCCAGGCATATTCCAGACGGCGGCCGGCGATCTCGAGATATGCAGGCGCGCTCACCCCTGCTGGCGCAGCTTGAAGCGCTGGATCTTGCCGGTCGCCGTCTTCGGCAGCTCGGCGGTGAATTCGATCCAGCGCGGATATTTGTAGGGCGCCAGGCGGTCGCGCACGAAGGCGCGCAAGGCCTCGGCCAGCGCCGGCGAGGCGTCGGCCGGGTTCTGCAGCACCACATAGGCCTTCGGCTTGACCAGCTTGTCGGCATCCTCGCGGCCGATCACCGCCGCCTCCAGCACCTGGGGATGCGCCAGCAGCGCCGATTCCACCTCGAAGGGCGAGACCCAGATGCCGCCGACCTTCAGCATGTCGTCGGTGCGGCCGGCGTAGCGGTAGTAGCCGTCGCGGTCGCGCGTGTATTTGTCGCCGGTGCGCGTCCAGGCGCCCTGGAAGGTGGCGAGCGACTTGGCGCGATTGTTCCAGTAGCAGACCGCGCTCGACGGTCCGCGCACCAGGAGCTCGCCGACCTCGTCGGCGCCGACGTCGCGGCCCTCGTCATCGACGATGCGCAGCTCATAGCCCGGCACCGCCTTGCCGGTCGCGCCATAGGCGATGTCGCCGGGATAGTTGGAGACGAAGATGTGCAGCATCTCGGTCGAGCCGATGCCGTCGAGAATGTCGACGCCGAAGCGCTCCTTCCAGCGGCGCGCGATATCTTCGGGCAGGGCCTCGCCGGCGGAGACGCAGGCGCGCAGCCGGTCGGAACCCTTCGCCCGATCCAGGGACGCGTCCGCCAGCATCATGGCATAGAGCGTGGGCACGCCGTAGAAGATGCTCGGCCGGTGCTGCCTGAGCCGCTGCATCACCGATTGCGGCGTCGGCCGTTCCGCCATCAGCACCGCGGTGGCGCCGACATGCAGCGGAAAGGTCATGGCGTTGCCGAGGCCATAGGCGAAGAAGAGCTTGGCGGCGGAGAAGACCACGTCGTCGGCGTGGATGCCGAGCACGCCCTGACCGTAGAGCACGGCGGTCTGCACCATGTCGCCCTGCAGATGCACGGCACCCTTGGGCGTGCCGGTGGAACCGGAAGAATAGAGCCAGAAGCCGGCATCGTCCGAGGTCGTCGGCGCGGTCTCGAGGCGCGGGCTGGCGGCGGCGCTGAGCGCGGCGAATTCGCGCCAGGCGGGATCGGGCGACGTGCCGGAGACCAGCATCGCCTGAAGATGCGGCTGGTCCGCGACGATGCCGGCGAAACGCTCGTAGAGCGCATCGGACACCACCAGGACCTTGGCGCGGCTGTCGCGCAGCATATAGGCGTAGTCGGCGGCGGTGAGCAGCGTATTGACCGGCACCGGCACGGCGCCGAGCTTGATCGCGCCCCAGAACAGCGCCGGAAAATCGATGCCGTCGAGCAGGCAGAGCAGCACCCGGCTCTCCATGCCGACGCCGAGCGACTTCAGCACGTTGCCGGCGCGGTTCACCCGCTCGGCCAGGTCGCGGTAGCTGTAGCTGCCGTGGTCGTCGATGAAGGCGATCTTGTCGCCGCGACCCTCGCCGAGATGGCGGTCGATGAAATGCGTCGCGGCGTTGTAGTCACGGGGCAGCGCGAGCGGCGCGATGGTCGCGGTCTGACTCATTTTCCCCGGCCCTCCCTGGTGCCGATGCGGGTCTTCGCGGCTATTTTGCGGCTACTCAGCCGCCACGAGCAAAGGGACGAGCTGGCCCTCCCATTCCCGGGCCCAGGCGGCGCCGGCATCCTCCGGCAATTCGTCGCCGCTGGCGTTGTGTTCGTAGCGTGCGCCGATGCGGCTCGCGCCGAGCTCGGTCAGCAGGTCGTCGAACTGCTTGCCGCCGTTGTTGAACGTGTCGAAATAGGTGCTGTCGCCGAGGCCGAAGACGCCGAAGCGCACATGCGCGAGATCGGGCCGGCCGGCCTTCAGCCCCTCGAAGAAGTCGCGGGCATTGTCGGGCACGTCGCCCTGGCCGTAGGTCGAGGTGCAGATGATGAAGAGGCCCGGCCGGTCGAACACCGCCGCGTCCAGCCGGTCCATGGGCAGGATTTCGACGCCGTGGCCGGCGGCGGCGAGCACGCCCTTGATCTCCTCGGCGACCATATCGGCCGTGCCCGTCATGGTTCCGACCAGGATGCTGATTGGCTGCTGCACTGGACGCTCCTCTAGCCGCGTTTCCGCCCGTCGAAGGAGATATACTGCATATTTCTATCGATTTCCAGAAAAAAAGCACTATAATGCATATCCGGTGACAGCCGGAGCGCCAGCCATGAGCGATGCCAGCGACGATTATCTCCGCCTTCTTGGCGAACGCGTGCGCAATGTGCGGGCGCGCCGCGGCATGACCCGGAAGATCCTGGCGCGCGATTCCGGCGTCTCCGAGCGCTACCTGGCGCAGCTCGAAGGCGGCCAGGGCAATATCTCCATCAGCCTTTTGCGCCAGGTGGCGCAGGCGATGAACCTGCCCCTGGCGGAACTGGTGCGCGAGGGACCGGAGCCGAGCGTCGAGCAGGCGCTGCTGCTGGAAAAGATCAACCGGCTGAGCCCGCGCCAACTCGGCGCCGCGGCGGAACTGCTGGCCGAGCATTTCGGCGAAGGCACCGACCGGCACAACCGCATCGCCCTGATCGGGCTGCGCGGCGCCGGCAAGACCACGCTCGGACGGCTCCTGGCCCAGCGTCTCGACCTGCCTTTCGTCGAGCTGGTCAAGGACATCGAGGCCGATGCCGGCATGAGCCTGAACGAGATTTTCTCGCTGTCCGGCCAGGCCGCCTATCGCCGGCACGAGCGGCGGGCGCTGGAACGGGCGCTGGAAAAATATCCGCGGGCCGCCATCGCCACCGGCGGCAGCCTGGTTTCCGAGCCCGGCACGTTCGAGCGGCTGCTCGACGCCTGTTTCACCATCTGGGTGCAGGCCGCGCCGGAGGAGCACATGAACCGGGTGATCGCCCAGGGCGACCAGCGGCCGATGGCCGGCAACGCCGAGGCCATGGACGACCTCCGCCGCATCCTGGCCCAGCGCGAGGCGCTCTACCGCAAGGCGGACGCGGCGCTCGATACGTCCGGCAAGACCATCGAGGCCTCGCTCGAGGAACTGCTCGCCCTGGTGCGCCAGGTCATGGTGCGGGCGGCCTGACGCACCCGGGATTATTACCTCGGAGGGAAGTGAAACGGCGCGCCCGCCGCGCTATCTTTACTGTTATGTGCAACGCGGGAGTCGAGTCATGAACGAAGCGCAGGCCCTGTTCGCGGTGCTCCGGCAATCGGCCGACCCGGAAGCGGTCGCGGCGATCGAGACCCTGGTGCAGGACGGCCCCGACCACGCGCTGAACCGCATCAACGCCCTGGACTTCGCCCGGCGCCGCAATCTCGATGCCGAGCGCACCATCGCCGCCTTCCTGCATGCCTCCCGGCTCGGCCTGTTCGACATGTCCTGGAACGTGCTCTGCCCCGGCTGCGGCGGCGTGCTCGATGCCGGCACGACGCTGAAGTCGGTGCGCCAGACGGAATATCATTGCGGGCTCTGCGCCGCCGGCTATGAACCGACCCTGGACGAGATGGTGGAGGTGACCTTCACGGTCAATCCGCGCGTGCGCCGCATCGCCGCGCACGATCCCTCCAGCCTGCCCATGGCGGAATATGCCCGGCAGATCTTCTGGGGTTCCGGCGTCGACCTGCCGGACGACTTCAAGGCGCTGACCGACGAGGTGGTGCTCGACTACGTCGAGCTGCCGCCGGGCGAAAAGGCCGTGCTGTCGCTGAACCTGCCGGCGGAATTAGTCATCGTCTTCGACCCGGTGACGCACGCGACGCAATTCCTCGACATCAAGGGCGAGCCGACGCGCGAGCGGCAGAACCTGTCGGTGGTGTTCAACAAGAGCCTGACGCCGACCGGCACCGTGGAGATGCGGCCCGGCCCGCTCCGCCTGTCGTTCGACAATCGCACCGACAATCGCGTCTTCGGCTCGCTCTGGATCGCCAACGCCCGGCTGCACGACCTGCTCGGCAAGCGCAAACCCTTCCTCACCGCCAAGCGGCTCCTGACCAACCAGACCTTCCGCGACATCTATCGCACCGATACGCTCGATGTCGACCAGCGGCTGAAGATCACCAGCCTCACCTTCCTGTTCACCGACCTCAAGGGTTCGACCGATCTCTACGAGCGGGTCGGCGATCTCGCCGCCTTCGACCTGGTGCGCCGCCATTTCAGCCTGCTCAACGAGATCGTCGCCGCCGAGGCCGGCGCGGTGGTGAAGACCATCGGCGACGCGGTGATGGCGACCTTCTCCACCCCCGACCGGGCGGTGGCCGCGGCGCTGCGCATGCGCGAGGCGATGCGCGATCTCAACAGCGAGCGCAGGCGCGAGGAGCTGATGCTCAAGATCGGCATCCACGAGGGCCCCTGCCTCGCCGTGACGCTGAACGACCGGCAGGATTATTTCGGCCAGACGGTGAACATCGCCTCGCGGGTGCAGGCGCTCGCCGGCTCGCGCGCCATCTTCGCCACCGGCCCGGTGATCGAATATCCGGATACCGCGAGCCTGCTCGAAGCCAACGGCCTCAAGCCGCATTCCGAGCAGCGCGTGGTGCGCGGCGTGGCCGACGCGCTGCCGGTCTACGAGATTCCCTGAGGGCCGCCGGAACGCTTTTGCCGCCATGCCGTTGTCGCGAGGGAGGTAGTGCCATGAGCAAAGCCGAAAAGGATGCCGACGCCGCCCCCGACGTCGCCGCCATCGCCGACGATATCGCGGCCTTGAAGAGCGACCTCGCCAAGCTCGCCGGCCGCCTCAAGGCCGATGCCGCCGGCAATGCCGCCGCGACCGCCGAGCAAGTCCTCAAGCGGATGACCGAACAGGTCGAACAGCAGCCGTTGCTGAGCCTGCTCGCCGCCTTCGGCGCCGGCTTCGTGCTCAGCCGGCTGCTCTCGCGCTAATCCCAGCGGTACGCCGATCATGAAAATCCTGCTCGCGGCGCTCGCGCGGCTGGCCCTGGCGCAGCGCGCCGGCGCCGCCGCCGGACGCTATGCCACGGCCGCGGCCTGCGGCCTGCTGGCGGCGGTCTTCGTCTTCGCCGCGCTCGGCTGCGCCGCCGCCGCGCTCTGGCTTTTTGCCCTGCCTTATGTCGGCCCGGTCTGGGCGCCGCTGATCGTGGCCGGCGCGTTCCTGCTGCTGGCGCTCGTCCTTCTGGCCGTCGCGCGCGCCGCGCTGCGTCGCAAGTCTGCCGCGCCGCCGCTCGACATGGCCGCTCTCTCGGCGCTGCTCGCCGAGGCCGAGCCGCTGGTCAAGCAGAACCTGATGAGCCTGCTGCTGGCGGCGCTGATCGCCGGCGCCGTCGCCGGCAGCGGCAGGCGCGGCTAGGCGGCGAACGGCCGCCAGAAGGCGGTCATGTCCTCGGCGAACTGCCGCGCATCATCGCCGTTGCTGCCGAGGGACGCGCCCTTGACGCCGTAGCCGGCCTTCAGCGCATAGACCATGAGGTCGCGGTCGACCAGGGCCGCGTCCGCCTTGCCGCTCGCCGGATGGATCAGAGCGCCGTCGTCGGCGATGTAGCCGGTCGGCGCCGCCGGCGAGACCGCCGCCTCGGCAATGCGCCAGACCGGTCCGCCGCGATCGAAGCTGTGCGCCGAGCCGGGAAAGATGCGGATCGTCGCCGCGCCGCCGCTGAGCCGCATGGCCTGCACATGGCCCTGCGCCTGCTGCGGCGAGCACCAGTCGTCGCGGTCGCCGATCAGGACCCGCACCACGCAATCGCCGATATCGGGATCGCGGAACTGGTGGCCGCACCAGGGATAGGCGGCGAGCACGCGCTTGAGCCGCAGCGCCGCGCCGAGGATCGGTTCGGCGAAGCGCCGCGCCGCCGCCGTCAGGACCGCGGCGCCGCCGCGGCTGTGCCCCTGGGCGCCGATGCGGCCGGCGTCGATCTCCGGCAGCGCGGCGAGAGCCTTGACCGCGGCCAGCACGTCGTAGGCGCTGGCGGCGAAGGAGAATTGCGTCTGGTTGCTCACCGTCGAGGTGACGCCGCGGCCGCTGAAGGGATCGAGCACGAAGGCGGCGAGGCCGAGGTTGGTGAAGGCCTCGGCATGGCTGAGATGGATCGGCGCGACGCTCAGGCTGCCCGGCGCGACGATCACGACGCCGACCTTGCCCTTCGCGCCCGGCGGCAGGAACAGCTTGCCGTCGATCTCCGCCGGCGGCATGGCCGAGGGGGCGCTGATCGCCTGGTGATAGTTCAGCGGATTGGCCGAGCGGATCAACATGGTCCGGCCGCTGCTGCCGTTGGCGAAGGTGATGCTCTGCTCGCGGAAACGCGCGATCGTGGCGGCGTCGGTCATGCGATCCTCCCTGTCCCGGCCTCGCATGCTAGCGGCGAAGCCGGTCGCCGGCCAGGAGCAAGGACCGGAAGCGCAGGGCGATCGGGCCAAGGGCACCGGAAACAGACAATGCGGATCGGTGCCGGTTCCTGTTTCGTCATGCCGGCGGAAGCCGGGGTCCAGAATTGCCGTGGTCCAGGGTTGAGTCAGCCCTGAATGCCGGCTTGTCGCCGGCATGACGAATCCCCCTCTTTGTCGTCACCCCGGCGGAAGCCGGGGTCCAGGGCCACGATCCCGCTGGATGCCGGCTTGGCGCCGGCATGACGATGCAAAGGAGACGGTCAGCGCACGACCCGTCACCCCCAACGCACCCTCGTCGTCACCTCGGCGTAAAGCCGGGGTCCAGGCAAGTTCAGCGTGGTTCCCGGCTTCCCGCCGGGCGCGGGCATGACGACAAAAAAACCCCGGGAGACTTCGCCCT
>DATKQA010000528.1:0-3475 GCA_035523835.1 Candidatus Sulfotelmatobacter sp. | reverse complement strand
GATGCCCGCGAGCGGATTTACGCGCCGCTTTATATTTGGCGCGATCAGGATGCCGCCCGCCGCTACTTTGTCGACGAAAAGATGTTCGAGAGCGTGGTCGAGACGTTCGGCCGCCCGCGCGTGCGGCGCTGGATGGTGCTGGATTTCGCCCATGCCGACGGCAGCGTGACGCCGCAATTCGCCCGCTGCGAGATCGACAAGGTGGAAAGCGGCACCAGCCTGCGCTCCCTGGTCGACCGCGAAGGCACGCGGCATCGCGACATGCTGGCGGCGTCGGGCCTGTTCGCGCACATGGTCGCGCTCGATGCCGATCGTTGGGAAACCGTGCGCTACAGCCTGTGGGACGCCACTTCCTCGGCGGTCGAATCCGACGCGGATTGCATCCAGGAATATCAGGTGCTGCACGTGTCGGAGCCGGATGCAGCCTAGGCGCCGCCCGCCTACCGCTAACCCTTTGCTAACCGATTTCATGTGAGCCTGCCCGGTGCGCGGCCCTCGGCGCGCCGGGAGCACCCGCATGAACAAGAAGATTCTCATTCTGGGCACGCTCGGCCTGGCGCTGTTGGGCGGCGGCGGCGGCGCCTACTACATGTTCGGCATGAAAAAGGCGCCGGAGCAGAAGGCCGAGCCCGCCGCGGCGGTGAAGCCGCCGCCGGTCTTCGTGCAGATGGACCAGATGAGCATCCCGATCCTGCGCGGCGATCGGGTCAACGCCTATTACTTCGTCGCAGTGAGCCTGCAGGTGGCCGACGAAACCAAGCGCACCATCGTCAACGACCGCATGCCGCTGATCAAGGACGCCTTCCTGCGCGAGGTCTACATGCATTCGGCGATGCGCCCGGACGCGCCCGACAGCCTCGATTTCGACGCGCTCAAGCAGCGCTTCATGAGCCTGGCCCGGCAGATCCTCGGCCCCGGCGTGGTCGACGACGTGCTGATCACCCGCGCCATCAAGGCCGTCGGCTAAGCTCCGATCCGCTATTTCTGAACGGCTGCCGCGGCGCCGCCGCGGAGGCACAGATTTGTTGCGCAGCGGACACATCTCTGGCATATACCCGCGGGTTTCGGGGGGTCGGACCCGGTGTTGTCGCGACGCCGCCGGCTGCAAGACCGCGCATCCAACCGCGAGGGGTTCTAGCGATGAATTTGGCTATCTGGTTCTCCATCGCCTGCGGCGTGCTGGCGCTGCTTTATGGTTTATGGGCCGCCAATTCCGTGCTGCGGGCAAGCCCGGGCAACGCGCGGATGCAGGAGATCGCCGCCGCGATCCAGGAGGGCGCCGGGGCCTATCTCAATCGCCAATACCGCACCATCGGCATGGTCGGCATCGTCATTCTCATCATTCTGAGCGCCTTTCTCGGCCTGCATGTCGGCATCGGTTTTCTGATCGGTGCCATCCTGTCCGGCGCCGCCGGCTATATCGGCATGAACGTCTCGGTGCGGGCCAATGTGCGCACGGCGGAAGGCGCCCGCAAGGGGCTGGCCCACGCGCTCGGCATCGCCTTCCGCGCCGGCGCGGTCACCGGAATGCTGGTGGTCGGTCTGGCGCTGCTCGCGGTAGCCGGCTACTACGCCGTCCTGGTGCTGGCACTGCATCTTTCCGGCCGTGAATTGGTCGATCCGCTGGTCGCGCTCGGTTTCGGCGCCAGCCTGATCTCGATTTTCGCCCGTCTCGGCGGCGGCATTTTCACCAAGGGCGCCGATGTCGGCGCCGACCTGGTCGGCAAGGTCGAGGCCGGCATTCCCGAGGACGACCCGCGCAACCCCGCCGTGATCGCCGACAACGTCGGCGACAACGTCGGCGACTGCGCCGGCATGGCTGCCGACCTGTTCGAGACCTATGCGGTCACCCTGGTCGCCACCATTGCGCTCGCTTCGATCTTCTTCGCCGGCAGCGACGACGTCGTGGTGCGCATGACGCGCCTGCCGCTGGTCATCGGCGGCACCTGCATCATCACCTCGATCATCGGCACCTTCTTCGTCCGGCTCGGTTCGAGCAACAACATCATGGGCGCGCTCTACAAGGGCTTCATCGCCACGGCGGTGCTCTCGGCGATCGCGCTCTATTTCGTCGTCGACCGCGAGATCGGCTTGCAGAGCGCCTTCAGCATCGGCCAATTGCACTTCAGCGGCATGAGCCTCTATCTCTGCGGCATCGCCGGCCTGGTCGTGACCGGCCTGCTGGTCTGGGTCACGGAATACTATACCGGCACGAATTATCGGCCGGTGCAGAGCGTGGCGCAGGCTTCCACCACCGGCCACGGCACCAACGTGATCCAGGGCCTGGCCGTTTCTCTGGAATCAACCGCCGGGCCGGCGCTCGTCATCATCGCGGGCATCCTGGTGAGCTACAACCTCGCCGGTCTGTTCGGCATCGCCATCGCGGTGACCACCATGCTGGCGCTGGCCGGCATGGTGGTGGCGCTCGATGCCTACGGCCCGGTCACCGACAACGCCGGCGGCATCGCCGAGATGTCGGACATGCCGAAGGACATCCGCAAGACCACGGATGCGCTCGACGCGGTCGGCAACACCACCAAGGCGGTGACCAAGGGTTACGCCATCGGCTCCGCCGGCCTCGGGGCGCTGGTGCTGTTCGCGGCCTATACGGAAGACCTGAAGTACTACGCCGGCAGCGGCAAGCTCACGGTGAAAGGCATCGACTTCGCCCTGACCAATCCCTATGTGGTGGTCGGGCTTCTGCTCGGCGGCCTGCTGCCCTACCTGTTCGGCGCCATGGGCATGACCGCGGTCGGCCGCGCCGCCGGCTCGGTGGTGGTGGAGGTACGCCGTCAGTTCAAGGAAATCCCCGGCATCATGGCGGGCACGGCCAAGCCCGAATATGGGCGCGCCGTCGACATGCTGACCAAGGCGGCGATCCGCGAGATGATCGTACCGTCGCTGCTGCCGGTGCTGGCACCGATCGTGCTTTTTGCCATCGTCAGTGTGGTTGGCGGACGGGCGGCGGAGGCGGTCGTGACCGAAGTGCGCCGGCAGTTCCGCGAGATCCCCGGCATCATGGAGTTCCAGAACAAGCCGGAATACGGCAAGGCCGTGGACATCCTGACCAAGGCGGCCATCCGCGAGATGATGATCCCCTCGCTGCTGCCGGTGCTCTCGCCGGTGGTGGTCTATTTCGTCATTGTCTCGTTCGCCGGGCAGGCGAATGCCTTTGCCGCGGTCGGCGCGCTGCTGCTCGGCGTGATCGTCACCGGCCTGTTCGTCGCCATCTCGATGACCGCCGGCGGCGGCGCCTGGGACAATGCCAAGAAGTACATCGAGGACGGCCATCACGGCGGCAAGGGTTCCGACGCGCACAAGGCGGCGGTGACCGGCGACACCGTCGGCGATCCCTACAAGGACACCGCCGGCCCGGCGGTCAATCCGATGATCAAGATCACCAACATCGTCGCCCTCCTGCTCTTGTCGGCGCTGGCCACGCTGTTGCACTGACAGGGCTTCCGCTCCGGCTACG
>DATKQA010000527.1:0-6719 GCA_035523835.1 Candidatus Sulfotelmatobacter sp. | reverse complement strand
TGCAGATCACCGTCTATGCGGCGGCGGTGGCGTGCGGCGCCGAGGCCGACGGCACCTGGTGCCGGCCGCAGGACTTCGGCACGCTCGCGCTGCCGACGGCGATGAAGAAGATCTGCCGCCATGTCGGCAGTGCCTTCGGCGCGCCTCTGCCGGCGGCGCAGGCGGCGCCCGAACTGCCGCTTCCGCCGGGGATGGCTAGGAGAGCTCGCTTCTGAGCTTCTGGCGCAGCACGTCGATCGCGACGCGCCGGCCCTCGACGTCGAAATGCCAGAAGGTCCAACCGTTGCAGGCGGAAGCGCCCTGCACGTGCGCGCCGATCTTGTGGATCGAGCCGGTGGCGTCCTTCGACACCACCGAGCCGTCGGCGCGCACCTTCGCATGGTGGCGCCCGCTCGGATCGGTCAGCACGCTGCCCGGCGGCAGCAGGCCGCGCTCCACCACCCAGCCGAAGGGGATGCGCGGCTCGGCGCGCTTCGAACGGCTGATCTCGCGCTCCTCCGGCGGCAGCGGCTGCACGCGGGCGATGCGCGCTTCGGCCAGCGCGACATATTTCGCCTCGCGTTCGATGCCGATGAAGGCGCGCCCGAGCCGCTTGGCCACCGCGCCGGTGGTGCCGGAGCCGAAGAAGGGATCGAGCACCACCTGGCCCGGTTCGGACGCGGCCAGCAGCACGCGATGCAGCAGCGCCTCCGGCTTTTGCGTCGCATGCGCCTTGGCGCCGTCCTGCTTCAGCCGCTCCGCGCCGGAGCAGATCGGCAGCAGCCAGTCGGAGCGCATCTGCAGATCGTCGTTCAGCGCCTTCATGGCCTCGTAGTTGAAGGTGTAGCGGCGTTGCTCGCGGCCCTTCGCCGCCCAGATCATGGTCTCGTGCGCGTTGGTGAAGCGCTTGCCGCGGAAGTTCGGCATCGGGTTGGTCTTGCGCCAGACGATGTCGTTCAGGATCCAGAAGCCGAGGTCCTGCAGGATGCTGCCGACGCGGAAGATGTTGTGATAGCTGCCGATCACCCAGAGCGTGCCGTCGTCCTTCAAAAGCCGCTGCGCCGCCGCGAGCCAGGCGCGGGTGAAAGCATCGTAGCTGGCGAAGTCGGCGAACTTGTCCCAGGCCTCGTCGACCGCATCGACCAGGCTGTCGTTCGGCCGGCGCAGCGCGCTCTGGAGCTGCAGGTTATAGGGCGGATCGGCGAAGACGAGATCGACCGAGCGCTCCGGCAGGCGCGCCATCTCGGCGACGCAGTCGCCCGTGAGCACCCGGTTCAACGGCAATGGCTGATTTATCCCCCGCATGGCGGCGACTGTGAGTCACCGCCGAATCGCCGTCAATCGGATTTGGATTCCAAAGGGTTACGAGACTCGTCCCCAGTGCTTTTCGAGTCACAGACTAGATATGGGGTGACGCAAGGAAAGATATTCTAGTAATAGTCATCCTGCTGGGGAATTATAGGTACATTAGATAAACATATAGAGAACATATCCTTGACTTTTGCTGCCGCTTGTCTCATGCTGCCTGTGTTTCATCGCCCCTCCGTTTCCGACGCTCCCGATCTGGAGACATCAGCCATGCCTGATGCCGCAAAATTCAATGACCGCAGTTTGGGAAAAGAGCGGGATTACGTTTCCGCCACGGTCGTGCCGCGGCGCTGCTCTCGGCCGCCTATCACCGCCCGATCGGAATTTGGCAGATGGGCCGTCTGCAGGCCGCATCGGAAGCCTGGGCGAAGAGCGACCTGCCGCTCGCCCACACCATCCTGGCGCAGGCGCGACTGGGCCGGCTGCAGGATGACGAGGATGCTCCTGCCCGCCTGCGCATGGCGGAAAGTTTTCTTGATGAGGGTATGGCACCGTTCGAACTGCTGAAGGCTCTCGACCTGCTGGCCGAAGATTGGCCTCTCGATAAAGCCGGACCCGACGATCCCAAGCATCCGGGCTGGCCGAAGGGAACGCCGGGCGGCCTTGGCGGCAAGTTCCGACCCAAGGAGAGATTGGCCGGAATCGGTGATAATGGCGGGCCGCCGCTGGTTCCTCCAGAGCGGCCGGCCAACGGCAAGTTTCGCGCCGCAATTATCCGGGCGGCGATAAAATGGTTGATACGCGCCGGGCTGACGGCCGCCGACATAACGGCGCCGGAAGTGATGATTGCCGTGGAGATCGGCATCGAGGTTGGTTCCTGGGCCTATCCCTACATCAGGGCCTTCTTTGATGGCCCGAAGTCGTTGCAGGAATTGCAGGCAGCCGCCAATGACCCGCAGCCGGGATATGATATTCATCACGTCGTGGAACAGACGCCGGCCAAGCAGGATGGCTTTTCAAGCGAGCAGATCGACGATCCCGATAATCTGGTTCGCATCCCGACCGTGAAGCATTGGGAATTGAACCACTGGTATGAGACTGCAAATAAGGAATTTGGCGGGCTCACGCCGCGACAATATGCGCGCGGCAAGGATTGGGCCGAAAGACAGAGGGTAGGACGCATGGGGCTGATCGCTGTCGGAGTGCTGACGCCATGAAAAAGCAGCCATTGAGCAAACTCACCGTTGCGCAATTGGCGGACCGGTTTGCTGAACTCGGTCTGGAACAATACGAAGCGCATGAGGAGGATGACATTCCGAGGGTCAATCGTCTGTATAGAAAGATGGACGCGATTGACGAAGAACTAAGGGCGCGTGGCCGGGAGGCGCGCCTTGCGCTGGTGGCGTTGTTCGATCACCCGAACGTTCAAGTTCGGATGCAGGCCGCGAGGTTCGCCTTCGCCCTCGCGCCGGAGGCAGCGCGAAAATGCTTGCAAGCGATCGGCGACTCGGGGATGCCGCCACAATATCTTTATGCCCGCTTGGCGCTGCAGTTCATCGACGACGGCACCGCGAAGTTGACGTGATCGAACGGCCCGCCACGCCGGCTGGCGGCCGGAGTGCGGCGGTGTGATGGGGTTCCGGGGAATAGGGCTGCTTGCGCCGTGGGTGTGATCGATCCGAGCATTTTCTCCATCGATCGGCTTATCGAAAGTTTCGTGCAGCTTGAATTGGCGGCAGGTGCGGCCCGAGACGACGATGACCTCGACGCCGTGGAGGCCGCACGCGAGTGCCTGCAGGGAATTCGCGATACGAGCGCACCGTCGCAATACCGGGATGCCGGAATGCGCCTCGCATTGATCGATCAAGGCAGCGGGCGCCTCGAATAGTTCGAGCGGCCGGGCTTTCCGGCCGCTCGAAATCTCGTCGATGCGCCGGGCCGGGGAATGTCCCCGTTCAGCCCTTCCCCAAGAGCCGGTTCACGCCGCTGACGATGGCGCGGAGCGAGGCGGTCACCGTGTTCTGGTGGATGCCGGTGCCGAAGCGTTCCTTGCCCTGGCCGTCGCTCATGCGCACGAAGCAGACCGCCTCGACGTTGGAGCCGTGGCCGATGGCGTCCTGGTGATAGTCGAGGAAGGCGAGGTCGAGGCCGCACTCGCGCTGCAACGCATTGACGAAGGCGTCGATCGGGCCGTTGCCGCTGCCCTGCACCCTGCGGCGCACGCCCTCGACCTCGAGCTCGGCCGCACAATGCACGATCTCGCTCGCGTGCGCGTCGGTCTGCATGCGGTATTCAACCAGCCGATAGGGTCCGGCGAGGTCGAGATAGGTCGACTTGAAACGCTGCCAGATCTCCTCGGCGGTGATCTCCTTGCCGGTGGCGTCGGCGACCTGCTGGATCACCTGGCTGAACTCGACCTGCATCTCGCGCGGCATGTCGATGCCGTGCTCGGCATGCAGGATGTAGGCGACGCCGCCCTTGCCCGACTGGCTGTTGACCCGGATGATGGCCTCGTAGGTGCGGCCGACGTCCTTCGGATCGATCGGCAGGTAGGGCACTTCCCAGAGCCCGCTGTTGCTCTTCGGCAGCGCCGTCATGCCCTTCTTGATCGCGTCCTGGTGCGAGCCGGAGAAGGCGGTATAGACCAGCTCGCCGGCATAGGGATGGCGCTGGTGCACCGGGAGCTGGTTGCAATATTCCGCCACCTCGATCGAGGCGTTGATGTCGGTGAATTCCAGCTCGGGATCGACGCCCTGGCTGAACATGTTGAGCGCAAGCGTGACGATATCGACATTGCCGGTGCGCTCGCCGTTGCCGAACAGCGTGCCCTCGATGCGCTGCGCGCCGGCCATGACGCCGAGCTCGGTCGCGGCCACGGCCGTGCCGCGGTCGTTGTGCGGATGCAGGCTCAGGATGATCTTGTCGCGCTCCTTGAAGTTGCGGTGCATCCATTCGATCTGGTCGGCATAGATGTTGGGCGAGGCCATCTCCACCGTCGCCGGCAGGTTGAAGATGATCGGCTTCGCCCGGGTCGGCTGCCAGATGTCCATCACCGCGTGGCAGACATCGCGGGCGTAGTCGAGCTCGGTGCCGGTGAAGCTCTCCGGCGAATATTCGAAGCGGAGATTGGTGCCGCCGGCCTCCAGCCGCGGCGCCAGTCCCTTGACCAGCTTGGTGGCGTCGGTGGCGATCGCCATGATGCCGGCGCGGTCGAGGTCGAAGACGACCCGGCGCTGCAGCGTCGAGGTCGAGTTGTAGAGATGGAAGATGGCGTTCTTGGCGCCAGCGAGCGATTCGAAGGTGCGCTCGATCAGCGGTTCGCGCGCCTGGCTCAGCACCTGGATGGTGACGTCGTCCGGGATCAGCCTGTGCTCGATGATGTAGCGGACGAAATCGAAATCGGTTTCCGAGGCGGCCGGGAAGCCGACCTCGATCTCCTTGAAGCCGAGCTTCAGGAGATGCTCGAAGAACTTCAGCTTCTTCAGCCGGTCCATCGGCTCGACCAAGGCCTGGTTGCCGTCGCGCAGGTCGACGCTGCACCAGATCGGCGCCTTGTCGATGGTGCGCGACGGCCATTGCCGGTCGGGCAGGGTGACGGGGGCGAAGGGGCGGTATTTGTGGGTGGGCAGGCTAGACATGGCGGTGCTCCGCAAACGAACGGGCGGGAACGGGAGCGCGCGGCGTCACGCCCCGAGCGGCGCTCGACATCAGGTCGACAGCGGCTCGGCGGTAGCTGGTTTCAGGCTGGCTTGACGGCATATGACGCTGCATGGCTTTGGACGCGCTCGACGGAATAGGCGGCATCCCGACTCTCGAGGAGAGCCGGGCCGCTAAGTCGAAGCGCGCACGCCAAGGGCGCCGGGCGATATGCCGGATGCGTCATCATCAGGCGCCAACCTAGCCCGGAGACCGGTTTGGGTCAATGCCTCGGCCTGCAGGTGCAGCCGCACCGGGGCGAAGCCGCGGCGATGATGCGGCGTCAGGCCGAGGCTCGCCAGGGCGGCGAGATGTTCGGGCGTGCCATAGCCGGCGTTGTGTTCCCAGCCATAGCCCGGGTGCCGGCGCGCGAGATCGGCCATCAGCGCGTCGCGCGTCACCTTGGCCATGATCGAGGCCGCGGCGATCGAAACCGATCGGCCGTCGCCGCCGACAAGAGCGGTGCCCCGGCAGGGCAGGTCGGGCAGGCGGTCGCCATCGACCAGCACGTGATCCGGTGCGCAGCCCAGCGCATCGATCGCGCGCCGCATGGCGAGCATGCTGGCGTACAGGATGTTGAGGCGCTCGATCTCGGCCACGTCTGCCTGGCCGATGCCGACCACCGCGCAAGCCATGATCCGCCGCGCCAGGATGCTGCGCCGCTCCGCCGGCACGCGCTTGGAATCGTCGATGCCGCGCGGTGCCCGGCGCGGATTGCGGAAGATGACCGCCGCCGCCACCACCGGCCCGGCCAGCGGCCCACGGCCTGCCTCGTCGACGCCGCAGACCAGGCCGCCGAGCAATCGTTCGTGCGAGAAGTCCGGCCGTGTCGGCGCGGGCATGGCGGCTGATCCCGAATCGCTCTTCCCCCGCCACTATAATCGAGCCGGCGGCGCCATCCATTTGCTTAACCCTCGGCGCCATAGTGCGGCGTCATGAAGACCAATGCCGGGCGCCGAGAGATCGGCGAGCAGGGCGAGCTGGTCGCCGGCGCGCGGCCTTATCTCGCCGTCACCCCCCGGGGCGCGACCCGGGGCCCATGGATGCCCGGATCAGCTCAGGGCATGACGGAAGAGAAAAATTGGCGCCTGCACGCCCTCAGAGCAGCGCGAGCTGGTCGCCGGCGCGCGGCGGCACGCGGAACTGGCCGGTGTCGAGCACCAGCCGGCGCTGGTTGAGGCCGAGCCGCTTCGCCGCGAGGCGGAAGCGCTGGTTCAGCAGCAGCGCCACCGGTCCGCTGCCGCTGCCGCGCTGGAAGAAGGTCGAATCGTATTCCTTGCCGCCGCGCATCTGCCGCACCAGGCTCATCACCCGTTCGGCCCGGTTCGGATAGCGCTCGGCCAGCCATTCCTTGAACAGGTCCTTGATCTCGAGCGGCAGGCGGAGCGCGACATAGCCGGCTTCCCGGGCGCCGGCGTCGCGCGCCGCCTCGAGAATCTGTTCCAGCTCGGCATCGTTGAGGCCGGGAATCATCGGCGCGGTCATTACGCCGCAGGGCACGCCGGCCTGGTTGAGCGCGGCGATGGTCTGCAGGCGGCGCTCCGGCGTGGCGGCGCGCGGCTCCATGGCGCGGGCCAGCTTGCGGTCGAGCGTGGTGACGGAGATGCAGACCTTGGCCAGCCGCTTCGCCGCCATCGGCGCCAGGATGTCGATGTCGCGCGCGATCAGCGCCGACTTGGTGACGATGCCGACGGGATGATTGAAGGCGGCGAGCACTTCCAGCACCTGCCGCATCA
>DATKQA010000526.1:0-5003 GCA_035523835.1 Candidatus Sulfotelmatobacter sp. | reverse complement strand
TCGTAGTGGACTTTCACCTCCTACTCCTTGTCGGTCTCCCGACGCACTACCAGGCACCGTAAAGATTGACTCATCGGGCCGGCCTTCCACGTCATGGCGGGCGCAGAGCCTGCCCCGGCGAACCGGCCGGGGCCCGTCATCCACGACTTGCCAGTTGCACGCTGCAAAGTCGTGGATGGCGCGCCTGCGCGCACCATGACGGGGAGGGCCACGGCGCCGCACCACCGGTTCGTTTATTTCCCCCCGTACCACTGAGCATGCCGACCGCAGCATAGCGACTGGCGCAGGCAGGAGACTATTCGATGCGCTTCACCGATATCTTCATCCGCCGACCGGTGCTGGCGACCGTCGTCAGCCTGCTGATCCTGGTGCTCGGCCTGCGCGCGATGAACTCGTTGCAGGTGCTGCAATTCCCGAAGACCGAGAACACCGTGGTGACCGTCACCACGATCTACTACGGCGCCGATCCCGCCGTGGTGGCCGGGTTCGTCACCACGCCGCTGGAGGCGGCGATCGCCCAGGCGAACGGCATCGACTACATGACCTCGCACAGCCAGTCCGGCGTCAGCACGATCACCGTGAACCTGCGGCTGAACTACGATCCCGACAAGGCGCTGACCGAGATCAGCACCAAGATCAGCTCGGTGCTGAACCAGCTTCCGCCCGGTGCGCAGCAGCCGATCATGACGGTGACCGTCGGCCAGACCATCGACGCCATGTATATCGGCTTCAGCAGCGACGTGCTGGCGCCGAACCAGGTGACCGACTATCTGGTGCGCGCTGTGCAACCGAAGCTCCAATCGGTCGCCGGCGTGCAGACGGCGGAGCTGCTCGGCGCGAAGAATTTCGCGCTCCGCGCCTGGCTCGATCCAAACAAGCTCGCCGCCTACGGCCTGACCGCCAGCGACGTGGCGGCGGCGCTCACCGGCAACGACTATATCTCCGGCCTCGGCACCACCAAAGGCCAGATGGTGCAGGTCAATCTCACCGCCTCGACCAGCCTGCACACGGCGGAGGAGTTCCGCAACCTGGTGCTGAAGACGACCAACAACGCGGTGATCCGCCTGAAGGACGTAGCCAACGTCTCGCTCGGCTTCGACGACTACGATTCCCAGGTCGGCTTCGACGGCCAGCGCGCCGTCTATATCGGCATCCAGGTCGCGCCGGGCGCCAATCTGCTCGACGTGATCAAGGGCGTGCGCAACGTCTTCCCCGAGATCGTCGCACAATTCCCGAAAGGCCTGAACGGCACCATCGTCTACGACTCCACCGCCTTCGTGAACAGCGCCATCAACGAAGTGGTGCGCACCCTGATCGAGGCGGTGCTGATCGTCACGCTGGTGGTGTTCATGTTCCTCGGCTCGCCGCGCTCCGTGCTGATCCCCATCATCGCCATCCCGCTGTCGCTGATCGGCACTTTCACCCTGATGCTGGCCTTCGGCTTCTCGGTCAATCTGCTGACGTTGCTTGCGCTGGTCCTGGCCATCGGGCTTGTCGTCGACGACGCCATCATCGTGGTGGAAAACGTCAACCGGCACCTGGAAGAGGGCACGAGACCGATTCCCGCCGCCATCGCCGCGGCGCGCGAGCTCGCCGGGCCGATCATCGCCATGACCGTCGTGTTGGTCGCGGTCTACGTACCGATCGGCTTCCAGGGCGGCCTCACCGGCGCGCTCTTCACCGAGTTCGCCTTCACCCTGGTCGGCGCGGTCACCATCTCGGCCATCATCGCGCTCACCCTCTCGCCGATGATGAGCTCGCGTTTTCTCAAGCCGCACAGCGAAGATCGCCGCGGCTGGGAGACGCGGCTTGTCGATTTCATCGACCGCCGCTTCGCCGCGATCCACCGCGTCTATACGCGCTGGCTGCACGGCAGCCTGAATTATCTGCCGGTCACGGCGGTCTTCGCGCTGATCATTCTCGGCAGCATCTATTTCCTCTATGGCAGCGCCACCAGCGAGCTGGCGCCGCAGGAAGACCAGGGCGTCATCATCGCCGTCGCCAGCGCCTCGCCCACCGCCACCCTGCAGCAGCGGCTGATGTTCGACGAGCAGGTCTTCGACGTGTTTCGCAAGTTCCCGGAGACAGACCACGTCTTCCAGCTCGACGTGCCCGGCCAGAACATCGCCGGCATGGTGCTGAAGCCCTGGGACCAGCGTTCGCGAACGACGAACGAGCTGCAGCCGCTGGTGCAGAAGGCGCTTGCCGGCATCGCCGGCCTGCAGGTCGTCGCCTTCCAGCCGCCGCCGCTGCCCGGCAGCAACGGCTTGCCGATTCAGTTCGTCATCAATACCACCCGCTCCTTCGGCGAGCTGAACGGCGTGGCCCAGCAGTTCCTGCAGAACGCCCTGAAAAGCGGGCTGTTCATCTTCCTCAACACCGACCTGAAGATCGATCAGCCGCAATCGACCGTGGAGATCGACCGCGACAAGGCGACCATGCTCGGCCTGAAGATGAGCGACGTCGGCAGCGCCTTGAGCGCCATGCTCGGCGGCGGCTACGTCAACTATTTCAGCCTCGACGGCCGCTCCTACAAGGTGATCCCGCAGGTGCAGCAGGAATTCCGGCTGAACACCAGCCAGCTCATGAACTACTACATCCGCACCGCCGGCGGCGCCAACGTGCCGCTCTCCACCATCGCCAAGATCAGCACCAAGACCGTGCCGGAATCGCTCAACCACTTCCAGCAGCTCAATTCCGCCACCATCCAGGGCGTGCCGGCGCCGGGCGTGTCGATCGGCACGGCGATCGATTTCCTGCGCAAGCAGGCTGCCGACACGCTGCCGCAGGGCTTCACCGTCGACTACGGCGGCCTGTCGCGGCAATACATCCAGGAATCGAGCGGCTTCGTCGGCACTTTCGGCTTCGCCCTCATCATCATCTTCCTGTCGCTCGCCGCCTTGTTCGAGAGCTTCCGCGACCCGCTGATCATCCTGGTCTCGGTGCCGATGTCGATCGCCGGCGCGCTGATCTTCATCAGCATCGGCATCGGCGGCGCCTCGCTGAACATCTATACCGACGTCGGCCTGGTCACGCTGATGGGGCTGATCAGCAAGCACGGCATCCTGATCGTCGAGTTCGCCAACAACATGCAGAAGGAAGGCAAGTCGAAGCGCGAAGCGATCGAGGCGGCGGCCGGCGTGCGGCTACGTCCCATCCTGATGACCACTGCGGCCATGGTGCTCGGCGTCGTGCCGCTTCTGCTGGCCAGCGGCGCCGGCGCCATCTCGCGCTTCGACATGGGCCTGGTGATCGCCAGCGGGCTGGCCATCGGCACCCTGTTCACGCTGTTCGTGGTGCCCGCCGTCTATATGCTGTTCGCCGCCGACCATTCGAAGGAAGCCGTCGGCGAGGCGCTGCCGGCTCCGGCGGCGGAATAACGGCCCTCGATCTAGGCGGCTGCCACGCCCGCCTGGTGCGCGACCAGGCGGGCATAGGTGCCGCGCGCCGCCAGCAGTTCGATATGCGTGCCGGCTTCGATCACCCGCCCAGCTTCCATGACCAGAATCGCGTCGGCGTTCTGGATGGTCGAGAGGCGGTGGGCGATGATGACGGCGGTACGCGCCGCCATCAGTTCGCCGAGCGCGGCGCGGATCTGCTGCTCGCTGATGGTGTCGAGGTGCGAGGTCGCCTCGTCCAGGATCAGGATCGGCGCGTCCTTGAGGAAGGCGCGCGCGATCGCCACCCGCTGGCGCTGGCCGCCGGAAAGCTGCACGCCGCGCTCGCCGACGCGGGTCGCCAGCCCATCGGGCAGACGCGCCACGAAATCGCCGAGCGCCGCGCGTTGCAGGGCGCGCCGCACATCGGCGTCGGAGACGTTTCGGCCAGCCAGGCGGATGTTGGCTTCCAGCGAATCATTGAACAGGTAGGTGTCCTGCGCCACCAGGGCGATGTGCTGTCGCAGTTCATCGAGTCGCAGTCGGCGCAGATCGACGCCGCCGAGCGTAATGCGGCCCTGCTGCGGATCCCAGAAGCGGAGCAGCAGATTGGCGACGGTGGATTTGCCGGCGCCGGAAGCACCGACCAGCGCCACCGTGCTGCCGGGCCGGACGGCAAAGCTGACACCGTCGAGCGCCGCCATGCGCCTTCCCGGATAGGCGAAGTGCACCGCCTCGAACCGCACCTCGGGATTCGTCGGCACCGGCAGGTCGCCGTCGGCGATCGGGTCCGGCTCGTTCTCCACCACATGCAGGCGGCGGGTCGAGGCGATGGTATCGGCAAGCTGGCGGCCGACCTGGGCGATCTCCGCCACCGGCATGAAGGCGGCAACGGAGACCAGCACGATCAGCGGCAGCCACGTATGGGGTAACCAGCCTTGTCCGGAGAGCACCGCGCCGAGCAGCGCCACGGCCAGCCCGCCGAAGCCGCTGGCCATTTCCAGCGCCGCGGTCTGCCGCGACAGGTCGTGCAGCAGCGCCAGCCGCTTCGCCTGATAGGCGGCGATGTCGGCAAGAAACACGGCGCGGCGCCGGCCGACCGCCTGGAAGGCGACAAGCTCGGCAAGGCCCTGGATGGTTTCGGTCAGATGCGCGCCGATCTGCCCCAACGCGCCCCGCGCTTCGCCGCCGAGCCGGTCGATCTCGCGCCGGGCGAAGATCGGCGCCAGCCCGGCCCAGGCGAGGAAAGGCAGCAGCGCCGCCGCCAGGGGCCAGGCCACTTCGACGAGCAGGGCCAGCACCGCGGCAGGAATCAGCACGGCAACGAAGGCGGGCGCGACGGTGTGGGCATAGAAATACTCCACCGTCTCCACATCCTGGGTGGCGAGCGCCACCAGGTCGCCGGAGCGGCGGCGCAACAGATAGGCCGGCGCCAGGCGATCGAGTTTGGCGAAGAGCGCGATCCGCATTTCCGCGAGCAGGCGATAGGCCATGTCGTGAGCAAGCCAGGATTCCAGCCAATGCGCAGTGGCCGCCAGCGGTGCCGCCAGCAGCAAACCCGTCAGCAGCAGCAGAGCCGGGCGGTTCGAGGCGACCGCCGCGGTGACCAGGGCGCCGAGCACGCCG
>DATKQA010000525.1:0-2035 GCA_035523835.1 Candidatus Sulfotelmatobacter sp. | reverse complement strand
GCCGGCCTGAAGATGCACTACTTCGACCAGGCGTTTCTGCTGCGTCACCGGACGTCGCTCCTGCTCTGGACCATCGCCCTGCCGGCCGTGGCCAACGTCGGGCTGAACCTCTGGTGGCTGCCGCGCCTCGGCGTCATGGGTGCGGTCTATTCGACGCTGGCGGCTTTCGCGCTCGGCCTCGGCCTGAGCCTGATCGTGGGGCGGCGCCTGTTCGTCCTGCCGGTATCGGCGGCGGACGCCCTGCGAACTTTGTCGGCGACGGCCTTCATGGTGGCGCTGATGCTGCTGGTGCCGCTGCCGTCCGGCGGCGCGGCGGTGTTCGGGCAGATCGCCATCGGCGTTGCCGCCTACGCCGCCGCCGCCGTGCTGTTCAACGTCGTAGGTGCGCGCGATCGCGCGCGGCTGCTGGTCCTGGCCGTCGCGCGAAACGGGCGGGGGCGAGGCTAAAAAGCCGTGCGGTGTCTGCCCATGTCGTCGCTGGCAATTCCGCGCTGCTTGGTGTAAGTCCGCAGCATGACGCCTACCGACAAGCTCGCCGCCCGGATCGAGGCATTCGGCCGCGCCCGCGTGCTCGTGCTCGGCGATGTCATGGTTGATCGCTACGTCTATGGTTCGGTCGAGCGCATCTCGCCAGAGGCGCCGGTGCCGGTGCTGAAGACCGATCATGAGCGTTTCGTGCCCGGCGGTGCCGGCAACGTGGCGCGCAATATCGCCGCGCTCCAGGGCAAGGTCACCTTGATCGGGCTGATCGGCGCCGATGCGGCCGGGACGGCGCTGCGCGGCGCGCTCACCGACAGCGGCGCCATTGTCGCCGACCTCGTCGTCGATCCCTCGCGCCAGACAACCGAAAAGATCCGCTTCGTGCATGGCCGCCACCAGCTCTTCCGTGCCGATGCCGAGTCCGTCGCGCCGGCTGAGGGTGACAGCGCCGCCGCCCTGCTGGCGGCGTTCCGCCGGCATCTGGCCGATGCCGACGTGGTGGTGCTGTCCGACTATGCCAAGGGCGTGCTGTCGGGCCCGGTGCTCGGCGAGGCCATCGCCGCGGCGCATGCGGCGAAGAAATTGATCGTGGCCGATCCCAAGCAGGCCGACTACAACCGCTATCGCGGCGTCGACGTGCTGACGCCCAATCGGCCGGAGATTGCCCGCGCGATCGGCGCGCCCTGCGATACCGATGTCGCGGTGGTCGCGGCGGCGCGGCACATCACCTACCAGGCCGGCATCGGCGCGGTGCTGGTCACGCGCGGCGAGCAGGGCATGACCCTGCTGGAGAAGAGCCATCCCGGCGAGCCGAGGCACCTGCGCGCCGAGGCGCGCGAGGTCTATGACGTCACCGGCGCCGGCGACACGGTGGTGGCCACGCTCGCCGTGGCGCTGGCGGTCGGCGCCGATCTGCCGGAGGCCGCCGGCCTCGCCAATACCGCCGCCGGTCTGGTGGTGGCCAAGGCCGGCACCGCGATCACCCATCCGGCGGAGATCGTCAACGCGCTGCGGGGCCGCTCGACGCGCGCCACCGACGCCAAGATCGTGCCGCTCGATGTGGCGCTGGCGCGAGTCCTGGATTGGCGCGCGCGCGGCGAACGGGTCGGCTTCACCAACGGCTGCTTCGACCTGATCCATCCCGGCCACATCTCGCTGCTGACCCAGGCGCGCGCCGCCTGCGACCGTCTGATCGTCGCCGTCAATGCCGATGCCTCCGTGCGCCGGTTGAAAGGGCCGACCCGGCCGGTGCAGGGGGAGATGGCCCGTGCGGTGGTGCTGGCCTCGCTCGCCGCGGTGGACCTCGTCGTCATTTTCGAAGAAGATACGCCGATTCCGCTGCTCGAAGCGCTCAAGCCTGACGTGTTGATCAAGGGCGCGGACTATTCGATGGACCAGGTGGTCGGCGGCGATCTCGTGCAGGCCTATGGCGGCAAGGTCGTGCTGGCGGCCCTGACGCCCGGCGAGAGCACCACCCACACCATCGCCAAACTGACGGGCTGAGCAGGCGGCGGCCATGGCGGAAAGCCGCGACGCGCGGGTGGACGTGGCGATC
>DATKQA010000524.1:0-10418 GCA_035523835.1 Candidatus Sulfotelmatobacter sp. | reverse complement strand
CCGCAACGGCCGCCGCGATTTCCAGACGTGCGCTATGCACGTATGAGAATTATATAATAATAATTATACAACTATTGGTCAAGAGATTTGCTGTCTGCCTTCAGCCTTTCGCGCTTGCGGGAGAGCGCGGTGACAGGGACCGATTGCCTTGCTTTTGAGCAGGCCAGAAAAATCAAGCCGAGAGATGAAGGAACGATGAAGCGCAACCGGATTGACAGTTTCGGCGCGCCATGCGAACGATGCGCCGTCGCCTGGATTTTCTCGATCGGGTGAGGCCGCGAGTGCCGCAAGAGCATGCCGGCCCCGACACGCACAGGGAGGAAAGAATGAAGAGACTCGGCTTGATCGCAGCCGCAGCGATGCTCATCGCGGCCCCCGCTTTCGCCGCGGACGACGACACCATCACGATCGGCATGACGGTATCGCAGACCGGGTCCTTGAACGTGGACTCCGTCGCCCAGCTCAAGGGCTCGGAGCTCTGGCGCGACGAGGTCAATGCGGCCGGCGGCATCAAGGTCGGCGCCAAGCGCTACAAGGTCCGCTTCGTCGAATACGACGACCAGTCCCAGGGCGGGCGCGTGCAGCAGCTCTATACCCGGCTGATCGTGCAGGACAAGGCTGAGTTTCTGTTCAGCCCCTATTCCTCGGGCCTGACCGCGACGGCGGCGGTGATCAGCGAGCAATATGGCCGCATCATGCTGATCGGCGGCGGCGCCGAGGGCAAGACCTACGAGCTCGGCAACAAGTATCTCTTCCAATGCATCACCCCGGCCGACCAGTATCTCGCCGGTGCGATCCTGGCGCTCAAGGAGAAGAACCCGCACGCCAAGGTGGCACTGGTCTATTCCGACGACCCCTTCTCCAAGGCGGTCGTCGCCGCCGCGCGCCAGCAGGCCGGCGAGGCCGGCTTCACCGTGGTGCTGGACGAATCCTATCCGCCCTCGAACACCGATTTCAGCCCGATCATCAACAAGATCATTTCCTCCGGCGCCGACGCGTTCCTGGGCGGCGGGCATTATCCCGACGGCGCCACCCTGGCGCGGCAGATCTACGATCAGAAGGCCAACTTGAAATCGGTCACCATCCTGGTGGCGCCGGACAGCCCGCAATTCGCCACGCTCGGCGCCGCCGCGGTCGGCATCGCCGTGCCCTCGCAATGGGAGGAGCCGGTCACCTACAAGCCGGACTTCGGCCCGACCCCGGCCGCCTTCGCCAAGGCCTTCGCGGCGAAGTACAAGGTCGATGCCGACTATCACGCCGCCTCCGGCTATGTCGTCGGCCTGCTGCTGCAACATGCGATCGAGCAGGCAGGCTCGGTCGAACCCGAGAAGGTCGCCGCGGCGCTCAACGCCATGGACGTCACCACCTTCTTCGGCAAGTACAAGATCGCCACCGACGCCAAGCACCATGGCCTGCAGATCGCGCACCAGATGGTCGTCGCCCAATGGCAGATGAAGAACGGCAAGCTGGTGAAGGAGATGGTCTGGCCCGACCAGGCCAAGACGGCGAATTTCCTGTTCCCCATGCACTAGGCGGACAGGGAGCGCGGGGACCGGCGCTTGAAGCGGTCCCCGCTGCCTGAGACCGAAGCATGATCGGCCTTCTCGCCTCGATCGTGGACGGGTTGCTCGTCGGCTCGGTCTACGGACTTGCCGCCATGGGGATCACGCTCATCTGGGGCGTGATGGACATCATCAACCTCACCCACGGCGCCATGATCGTCGCCGGCATGTTCGCGCTCTATTTCCTGGTCGGCATCGGCGTGCCGGCCTATGCCGCCTTGCCGCCGGTGCTGGTGGTCGGCCTCATGATCGGCGTGGCGCTCTACTGGATCGCGGTGCACCGGATGGTCGGCCGGCCGCCGCTGATGAGCCTGCTCTCCACCTTTGCGGTCAACCTGGTGCTGATCGGGCTCGGCACCGCGCTCTGGGGCACGGTGCTGTTCAACGTGCAGTTCTCGCTGCCCGGCTTCACCTTGGGCCGCTACACCTTTCCCGGCACGCACCTGATGGCCGCCGCGCTCACGGCCGTCATCGCCGGCCTGCTCTATCTCTTTCTCTATCGCACCCGCACCGGCAAATCGGTGCGCGCCGTCGCCGCCAATCGCGAGGCGGCGGAGCTGGTCGGCATCCCGACCACGCAGGTGCTCTCGCTCGCCTTCGGCCTCGGCGTCGCGCTGGCCGGCGTTTCCGGCACGCTGATCGCCACCATGTTCCCCTTCACCGTGCTCGCCGGCGACGCCTACCAGCTCAAGAGCTTCGTGGTGATCGTGCTCGGCGGCATCGGCAATCCGACGGGGGCGCTGATCGGCGGCCTCGCGCTCGGCCTGCTGGAAGGGCTGCTGACGCCCTTCGTGCCGGTAAGCTGGACGCTGGTCATCGAGTTCGTGCTCTTCGTCGTGGTGCTGATCGCCGTGCCCGGCGGCCTGCTCACGCTCGCCCGCTCGCGGCGGACTTAAGGGGACGCGCCGATGATCTTCCGCCGCCCCTTCTTCTGGATCATCGGCCTCGTCATGCTGGTCTTCGCCGTCGCGCCGCTGCTCGGCAACGACGTGCAGCTACGCGAAAGCCTGCTGCTTGCCGCGGTCTATATCATTCTGGCCAGCAACCTCAACATCATGCTCGGCTATACCGGGTACGTGAATTTCGGCTGCATCGTCTTCTTCGGCCTCGGCGGCTATTTCTGCGTCTATCTGATGGGCACGCTGGGCTGGGGCCTGGCGATCGCCGCCATCGCCGGCGGCTTCGCCGTGAGCTTCCTCGCCTTCCTGTTCGGCCTCGGCATCCTGCGTCTGCGCGGCGCCTATTTCGCCCTGGCGACGATCGGCGTCAACGAAGGGGTGCAGGCCTTCGTCAGCAATTTCGAGCCCTGGGGCGGGTCGACCGGCATCTACCTCTCGACCGAATTGTTCCAGCCGCTGGGCGGGCCGGCCAGGGCGCTCTGGGTCATCTACTACCTGCTCGTGGCGGTGATGGGCATTTCGCTCTATCTCAGCTACTTCATCAAGGTGTCCAAGTTCGGCCTCGGGCTGCTCGCCATCGGCCAGAACGAAGATGCGGCCGCCGTGCTCGGCGTGCCGACGCCGCGCTACAAGGCGCTCGCCTATTGCGCTTCGGCCTTCCTGCCCGCCGTCGCCGGCGGCCTCTATTTCTTCAAGGGCGCCTTCATCCAGCCGACCGACGCCTTCGACCTGCAATTTTCGACCGAGGCCATCGTCATCGCCATGTTGGGCGGCCAGGGCACCGTATTCGGCCCGGCGCTCGGCGCGTATCTCTACGAGGAGCTGCGCGGCTGGCTGCTGACCTCGGAAACCTTCTCCAACTTCCAGCTCGTCATCGCCGGCGCGCTTCTGCTCGTCATCGTGCTGTTCGCGCCCGGCGGCCTCATGGGCTGGCTCTACGGCCGCTGGCCGCGGCTCAGGAAGATCCTGGAATGAGCGCCGTGCTGGCGGTCGAGCGGTTGAGCAAGCGCTTCGGCGGCCTCATGGCCGTGAACCAGCTCAGCTTCACCGTCGAGGAGCACGAGATCCTCGGCCTGATCGGGCCGAACGGCGCGGGCAAATCGACCGTCTTCAACCTGGTCAATGGCGTCTTCCCGCCGAGCCAGGGCACGGTCCATTTCCGCGGCGCCGACATCACCGGCATGCAGCCGTTCCGGGTCGCCCGTGCCGGCCTCGCCCGCACGCACCAGATCGTGCAGCCCCTGACCGAGATGACGGTGCTCGAAAACTGCATCGTCGGCGCCTGCTTCGGGCGCGAGAACCTGCCGCTCGGCAAGGCGCGCGCGACGGCGCGGGAGGCCGCCGTCTTCGTCGGCCTGGAACAGCGTCTCGACACGCCGGCCGGCCAGCTCACCATCGCCGGCAAGAAGCGGCTGGAACTGGCCCGCGCGCTTGCCGCGGAGCCGACCTTGCTCCTGCTCGATGAGGTGCTGGCCGGCCTCAATCCGACCGAGGTCACGCATATGATCGGCGTGATCCGCCGCATCCGCGAGCGCGGCATCACCATCCTGATGATCGAGCATCTGATGCACGCGATCATGAGCCTTTCGGACCGCATCGTCGTGCTCAACTCCGGCCAGCTGCTGGCCACCGGCACGCCGCAGGAGGTGGCGAACGACCCTGCCGTCATCGAAGCCTATCTCGGCGATCCCAAGCTCGCCGAGCAATTGCAGGGAGACGGGTGATGGCCGAGGCGCTGCTCGAACTGCAAGGCCTCGAAGCCGGCTACGGCGAGGTGCAGGTGCTGTGGGGCATCTCGCTCGCCGCGGCGCGCGGCCAGCTCACCACCATCGTCGGCGCCAACGGCGCCGGCAAGACCACCACGCTCCGCGCCGTGGTCGGCAGCATCGCGCCCTGGGGCGGCAAGGTCATCTACGAGGGCGAGGACGTGACCCGCCTGCCGCCGCACGCCAAGGCGGCGCGCGGTCTGGTGCTGGTGCCGGAGGGCCGCCAGCTCTTCGCCACCATGACGACCGCGGAGAACCTGGAGATGGGCGCCTATTCCGCCCGCGCCCAGCGCAAGGCGGCAGGCCGGATCGAGCAGGTGTTCGATCTCTTCCCGCGCCTCAAGGAACGCCGCCAGCAGAAGGCAGGCACCCTGTCGGGCGGCGAGCAGCAGATGCTGGCCATCGCCCGCGGCCTGATGTCGGACCCGGACATCCTCATCATCGACGAGCTTTCGCTCGGCCTGGCGCCGGTGGTGCTGCACCAGCTCTTCCACACCCTGAAGGGTCTGAAGCAGAGCGGCCTGACCATCATGCTGGTCGAGCAGAACGTACACCTCGCCTTCGCCATCAGCGATCATGCCTACGTCATCGCCGAAGGCCGGCTGTTCACTGAAGGCCGCCCCGCCGAACTCGCCGCGCGGCCCGACATCCGCCAGGCCTATCTCGGGCTGTAGCGCACCACGCAAGCAGGGCCTCAGCGGGCGTGCGTCGTCGCCGCCTCCGCCTGCTTGGTCTTATGCAGCAACGCGGCGCAATCGTGATCTTCGCCCTGGCCGAGCTGGATGGTGAGGAAGCTGAGCAGGGTCGAAGCGAGGTCGCCCTGGTCGACGACCTTGAGGCCCGGCGCCAGCGAGGGCTTCTTCAAGGTGCCGGTCACTTCGATCGGCAGCGGCAGGCGGCCGAAGCTCGCATGCTTCGGCCGTGTAGTGATCTCCATGCCGAGCGTCTCGTCCTTCAGGTCGATGCCGCCGGTGCCGAAGATGTTGGCTTCCGTGGTGTCGAGCAGGAGGGTGCGGGCCTTCAATTCGCCCCGCTCCAGGCCGAAGTCCGCCACCATGCAGCGGAGCCGGGTACGATCGGGCAGACCCATCCACGAGAACAGCGCCGAGCCGAGGTCGAGGCCGGCCAGATCGACCAGCAGCGCCCGCACATCGCCGCCGCCCATCGAAGCCTGCAGTCCGCCGGAGCCGCTCGCCAGCATGGCGGCCAGCGAATTGCCGGCGCCCTTGATGCGCATGCTGCCGTCGACCAGGCCGGAACCCTGGAGATCAGCGACCTTCTTCAGGATGCGGCTGAGGTCGAGATGGTGGAAGTCGACCTCGGCATCGGCATGCACCTCGCCCTTCGCGTCGGGATCGAGATGAATGACGGCGGATATCGCGCTCTTGCCGATGCCGAAGCTGAGCGGCGTCAGACTGACCTTGCCGTCGTCGATGGCGAGATTGGCGCGCACCTCGTCGAACGGCGTCGAGGCGCTCTGCAGATGCTGGCCGAAATAGTTGACCTTGAAATCGGCCACCTTCAGCTTCGGCAGGTCGATCGGCACGTCGGGGATGACCTTCTGCCGCGCCGCCTCGGCGGCGCGTTCCTGCTTCAGCTTCGCGGTGTCGTTCGCGGCATCGGCCTCGCCCGGCGTGCTGCCGATGAAGCCGGCGAGATCGGCGAAGACGACGCTGCGCGAGGTCAGGTTCGCGGTGACCAGCGGCCGCGCGCGGCCGTTCCGCTCGACATCGAATTCGCCTTCCAGGTCGCTCTTGCCGACGGTGCCGGCGAAGTGGCGGAAGCGGATTTGCCGGTTGGTATAGTCGAGATGGCCGACCAGATGGAAGGGCGGCGTCGGCGCCAGCGGAATGCCGGTCAACGGATAGAGATCGGCCAGATTATTGCCGCCAAGCTCGAGCTGCAGATTGGCGCCGGCGAATTTCATCGGATCCTGCACCGTGCCCTTGAGATGCACCCTGGTCGCGCCATTGGCGACCCGGAGATCGATCGGGTAAGGCTGGCTCGGATCGCGCAGCGAGAGCAGCGTGCCGCCGGTGAAATCGGCGGTAATGGGCTGGCCCGCATAGGTGCCCTTGATCTTCAGCAGCAAGCGGTCCTCGTGGCCCGCCTGCCCCGCTTCGGTATGCACCGCGACGGTGAAATCGGCCTTCAGCCTGGGATCGGCGAAGCGGAACGTGCCGTCGCTGATGCTGAGCGCGCCGATGTCGGGCAGCGCCGTGGCGCCGCCGGCCGCGGAAGAGCTCGACGGCAAGCCGAAATCCCAATTCGGATTGCCCTTCGGCCCGGGCCGCAGATCGCCTTTGGGATGTTCGATGGCGATCTCCGGCACCACGATATGGGCACCGCGGCTCTGCCAGAGCGCCGCGAGATCGATCCTGAGGCTGAGCTCGTCGATGCTGCCGAACTCGCTGCCGGCCGGGAAATCCGGCGGATTGCCGACGGCGATGCCGTCGAACACCAGGCGCGGCCGGCCGGAGAGAATATCCTGGATGTCGAAATGACCGAGCGTGACCGGGCGGTCGATTTCCGCCGCGATCCGGTACTCGAGCAGCGGCCGGAACCAGTTCCAGTCCCAGCGGAGAACGACGAGCGTCGCGAGGCCGAGCAGGGCGGCCGCGACGCCGGCGCGCCAGCCGATGCGCCAATAGCGCCATCTGTTCCGCTTCGCGCCGACGGTCATCCCTGAAAATCCGCAGTTCCGGCCGGCCTGACGGCGGCATGCCGCACCCGGATTGGAACGCGCGGGCTGAACCTTCGGTTCCGCTTGCGCTATGATCGCATCCGGCCGCCGCGGCGGCGCGTGCAAGGAGCGATGCGATGAAAGCCGTCTTTATCACCGAACACGGCGGACCGGAGGTGCTGCGCTATGGCGACCTGCCCGACCCGGTGGCCGCGCCAGGCGAACTCCTGGTCGATGTGCATGCGGCGAGCATCAACGGCGCCGATTGGAAGGTGCGCATCGGCGGCAATTACGGGCCGCTGAAATTTCCCCACGTGCTCGGCCGTGATTTTTCCGGCGTGGTGCGCGGGCTCGGCGCAGGCGTCGGCGACTTCAAGGTCGGCGATGCGGTCTTTGCCGTTTGCGACACAGGCCAGGAAGGCGCCTATGCCGAACGGATCGCCATCAAGGCGGCCATCGCCGCGCCGAAGCCGGACAATCTGTCCCATGCCGAAGCCGCCGCCATGGCGCTCACCGGCCTCACCGCGCTGGTTGGCATCGAAGATACGCTCAAGCTCAAGGCCGGCGAGCGCATCCTGATCCAGGGCGGCGCCGGCGGCGTCGCCGCCTTTGCCATCCAGCTTGCCAAGCATATCGGCGCCGAGGTGGTCACCACCGCGCGGCAGGAGAACCACGACTACGTGCGCAGCCTCGGCGCCGACGAGATCGTCGACTACACCGCCGAAGACATCGCCCGGCGCGGCCCGTTCTGCGACGCCGCCTTCGACACCGTCGGCGGTGCGGCCACGGCGCAAAGCTTCGCCGTGCTGAAGCCGGGCGGCCGCGCCGCCTTCATCGCTTCCGGCGCCAAGGCCCCGCCTGCGCCGCGGCCCGACGTGCAATCGCTCCGCCCGGCGGTCGGCCGCGACCGGCCGCATCTCCTGCGCATCGCCGATCTCCATGAAAAAGGCGCGGTGCGGCCGCCGGAAATCAGGACCTACCGGCTCGCCGACGCCGTCGCCGCGCACCGGGTGAGCGAGGGCCGCCACTTCCGCGGCAAGCTGGTCTTCCAGGTGCGTTGAGGGAGACTGACATGGGCCTGAAAATCTACGGCGTCCTGCGCTCGCGCGCCTCGCGCACCGTGTGGCTGGCGAAGGAGCTCGGCCTCGCCTTCGAGCACATTCCGGTGATCCAGGCCTATCGCCTGGCCGATGCGGCGGCGGCGGACGCGCCGCTCAACACCGCCTCGCCGGCGTTTCGCACCGTCAATCCGAACGGCCATATCCCGACCATCGACGACGACGGCCTGATCCTGCATGAATCGCTGGCGATCAATCTCTACCTCGCCAAGAAGCATGGCGGACCGCTGGCGCCGCGCGACGTCGGCGAGGACGGAGCGATGGCCATGTGGGCGCTGTGGGCCGCGACCGAATGCGAAGCGCAGGCACTGAACATCCTTTACCATCGCGCCGGTCTGCCGCCCGCGGAACGCAAGCCGGAAATCGCCGAGGCCGCCGTCGCCGCCCTGCGCCAGCCCTGCCACGTGCTGGAAGCGGCGCTGCAGACCGGCGAGGGCTATCTGGTCGGCCGCCGTTTCACCGTCGCCGATCTCAATACGGCGGAAGTGATGCGCTATGCCCAGGCGGCACCGGAACTGTTCGCCGCGCATCCGGCGCTGCAGCGCTGGCTCGCCGCCTGCCAGGACCGGCCCGCCTTCAAGGCGATGATGGCGGCGCGAAACGCCGAGCCGGCGTGACCGGCGCCTGCAACGCAGCCATTCGCACGGCCGGTCGTTGACCCGATGCCGGCCCGCCGCGGCCGGGGCAGGGTCTCGCACGGCGCAGCATGGTCGGCGCAGGCTTGCCAGGACGACAATATCGGCGCAAGAGAGGAGCATGGTGGCGAAGGACCGCGGCATGCAATTGCAATTACAGACCTGGGCCGACGTGGAGAGCTATCTGAAACGCAGCCAGGGCATCATCATTCCCATCGGGTCCACCGAGCAGCACGGACCGAACGGGCTGATCGGCACCGACGCCATCTGCGCCGAAATCATCGCCAAGGGGGTCGGCGCCGCGGCCGAAGCCATGGTGGCGCCGACCATCGCCGTCGGCATGGCGCAGCATCACCTCGGCTTCGCCGGCTCCATGACCCTGCGGCCCTCGACCTTGATCGCCGTGCTGCAGGACTGCATCGCCTCGCTGGCACGGCACGGCTTCCGCCGCTTCTTCTTCATCAACGGACACGGCGGCAACATCGCCACCGTCACCGCCGCCTTCTCGGAAATCTATGCCGCGGCCAGCCTGGCGCCGAGCGGCAACAATCCCGGCCTGCAATGCCGGCTGAAGAACTGGTGGGCGACGCCGGGCGTGCAGAAGCTGTCGAAGGAACTCTACGGCGACCAGGAGGGCAGTCACGCGACGCCCTCGGAAGTCTCGCTCACCTGGTTCGCCCATCCCGAGGCAGCCAGGCCGATGACGCTCGATCCGCCGGTGGCGCCGAGGGGCGGCTTCACCGACGCCGACGACTATCGCCGCAACTTTCCCGACGGGCGCATCGGCTCCAATCCCGGCCTGGCCAGCGCCGATGCCGGCCGGCGCTTCTACGAGGCGGCGGTCAAGGAGATCGCCGAGGAATATAAAGCCTGGATCGGCTAAGATCGTGCCGGCTTCACCGGCGATTTGAGTATCGGTAGCATGCTGCTGAACGATTCCAGGCTGGCCTTCGCGCAGCATCTGATCGGGCACTGGACTACCATTCGCGGCAACGACCTGGTGCCGCTCAAGCAGCATATCGACCCTGGCGAGCTCCGCCGCGTGCTGCCCTACATCACCATGCTGGACGCCGCGCACCCGGAGGCGCCGGAAGTCCGGCTGGCCGGCACCGGCATCCGTGCCCGCTATGGGCGCGAGATCACCGGCACCGACTGGTCCAATTACATCCCGGCGGAAAACCGGCCGCGCTTGCGCGCCATCATCAGCCTGCTGACGCGCCAGCCCTGCGGCATCATGTTCCGCTACAAGATATCGGCCGACGGCGACATCATGCGCGAGGCGGAGACGGTGTCGCTGCCGCTGCGCACCGAAGCTGCCGGGACGGCCAACATGATCATCTCCGTCACTCGCGACATCGACGCGCGCGGCATTGCCGATTCCACCATGATCGAGACGGCGCGGCTGGAGAATACCTGGGTCGAGTTCATCGACATCGGCGCCGGCCTGCCCGACGCCGCGGCCACCAGAGCCGCGTTGGACGCCCGCGGTTAGACCCGCGGTTGGAAGCGGGCTACGCCTTCACCCCGCCGAGGTCGCAGATGCGCTTCCAGGCGGCGGCATCGATCGGCGAAACCGACAGCCGGGAGTGTCGCACCAGCAGCAGGTGATCGAGCTTGAGATCGGCCTTGATGGCGGCGAGCGTCACCGGCGTCTTGAGCGGCGCCATCGCCTTGACCGTCACCATGCCGAAGCGGCCGCTCTCGTCGCTCGGATCGGGACCATAGAGGCCGCTCACCTCGACCACGCCGACGATC